>NZ_JALKFY010000050.1:0-299 GCF_023242985.1 Frankia sp. Mgl5
CTTCGGCACAGATGTCTGATCCTGATGAGATTACCGCACTTACTGCTCGGCTTCACCTGCTGGAAGAAAAGCTGGGGCAAGTGCTTCGCGGACAAGTGCAGATCGGGCAGGCCGCAAGCGTTGAGGAGCCGCGAGCCCGTGAGCCTCGTCGTAGTCCGGCTGCAGGCGGGAACAACGGATCGCGGACGCCGATGAATAAAGTACGTGAGGCAGCCCGTTCAATCAACGACACCTTAACGCAACAGATTCGGGGACAGTGGAGCCAGATTCTCGCCGAAGTAAAAAAGGTTAAGATACAG
>NZ_JALKFY010000051.1:0-298 GCF_023242985.1 Frankia sp. Mgl5
TGGTACCGACATTCAGTTGGGTGAAGGCATAGCTGATCTCGGCGGTCTGCATATTTTGGGTACGGAGCGCCACGAGAGCCGCCGTATTGACAACCAGCTGCGCGGTCGTGCCGGACGTCAGGGGGACCCGGGTTCTTCGCAATTCTTCCTGTCGCTGCAGGATGAGCTGATGCGTCGTTTTGGAGCCGAAAATATCATGAACATGATGGATCGCCTCGGCATGGAAGAGGATATGCCGATTGAAAGCCGCCTGGTTACCCGTGCTGTAGAATCCGCCCAAAAACGGGTAGAAGGCAGC
>NZ_JALKFY010000052.1:0-297 GCF_023242985.1 Frankia sp. Mgl5
ACCTCAGCCACTTCCGCATCCACGTTTTCAAATTCGTAGGTAATCACGTCACTTTGCTCCGCTAATCGGAGCGCGCCCTCTACATCTGTATATCTGGCAACGATTTGCTGGTCGGAAACCTGACCGCAGGGCGCATCATCAGTCGGGTCCATCGTGACAAACCGATAGCCCATGGCGCGTCCGGCAAGCGCAATCATCCGTCCAAGCTGCCCGCCGCCAAGGATACCTACCGTGGAACCCGGTTTGATTACTTTTGTGGTGTTCATGAAAGTTCGTCCGCCTCCAGCACTTTTTGTT
>NZ_JALKFY010000053.1:0-297 GCF_023242985.1 Frankia sp. Mgl5
GACATCAGCACCATCGCAGCTGCTCCGTCGTTTATCCCGGGAGCGTTTCCGGCTGTAATCGTCCCATCCTTTTTATAGACAGGAGGCAGCTTCGCCAGCACTTCCAGACTGGTTTCGGGGCGAGGCGCCTCGTCACGGGTGACCAGCATCGGGTCTGCTTTTTTTTGCGGGATGGGGACAGGAACGATTTCCTCGTCAAACGTACCGTTCGCTACCGCTTGTGCCGCTCTTTGCTGGCTGCGGAACGCCCATCGGTCCTGCGCTTCCCGCGTAATACCATACTCTTCTGCCACATTG
>NZ_JALKFY010000054.1:0-296 GCF_023242985.1 Frankia sp. Mgl5
GCATTGTCCCGATCTCAAATTCCCCGGTCTTACGGTTGACGGCGGATATGCTGAGTATTTGAAGACCTCGGAACGAGCTTTGATCCCACTCCCGAAGAATGTGGCTCCGGCCGATGTGGCACCGTTTGCTGATGCCGGAATCACTGCCTATCGGGCTGTCCGCAAGGCTGCTCCATTAGCGATACCTGGGACCACTGTGGTGATGATTGGCATGGGCGGATTGGGACATATCGGCGTCCAGGTCATGCGCGAGCTGGGAAATGCCGACATCATTGCGCTTGACCGCAACAAGGAAC
>NZ_JALKFY010000055.1:0-296 GCF_023242985.1 Frankia sp. Mgl5
GGTAGCCCAAGAGGTCGGCTTCGCCGCCTGATATCCAGGAAAGGATAGCCTGATTGCCCTGGCGTATTGCTGTTACTCCGGTTGGCGAGGCAGGAGCGCCGGGGGCATCGATACGCGGATCCTCAGCTTCCGCCAAACGCTGTTGCCAGTCAGCCGGACGGGTACCCGCTTTTTTGTTCTTCTCCTGAATCTGTTCAGGCGTAATCATCACCGGATCAGGACTTTTGAAAAAGATTCCTTCCGTGACGAAATCAGCAGGCGTCTCCGGTTTGGCCAGATAGAGATCTTCTTTATAC
>NZ_JALKFY010000056.1:0-294 GCF_023242985.1 Frankia sp. Mgl5
GAGATCGCTCATTTCAACTTCGATCGAGTATTTTTCACGCAGCCAGTTTTCTACCTCCCAGCCGGTGATGCCCAGATCGCGTACGTGAATCAGCAGCTTGGTTGGATCCATTGCGTAAGTGGCAGGCTTTCCGAGTATTTCCCGACCGACGCAGTACATCCGGGGAATCTCGTTGATCTGATCACGTGCTCTGTTTGCCAGCTCCATCGCCTGTTCTGCCAGTTGATGCCCGTTGAGCGCCAAGTGCTGGCGCGCCATATCAAGGGAAGCAAGCAAAATGTAGGACGTGGAAGT
>NZ_JALKFY010000057.1:0-294 GCF_023242985.1 Frankia sp. Mgl5
TGCCTTCGCTTTGGCATCTTCATCATCGCCGCCTGCCGAGGCTGCTCCGCCATCCGCTTCTCTCGCCGCTTTAGCCTTTGCTGCCGCCGCCGCTGCTGCTTTCGCTTTAGCCGCCGCTGCTGCTTTCGCCTTGGCCTCTGCGTCATCTCCACCGGCAGTTGCTCCGCTCTCTGCCGCTTCTTTCGCCGCTTTTGCTTTGGCTACCGCCGCTGCTGCAGCCGCCGCCTTCGCTTGCGCTTTTTCCTCCGGCGTCATTTCCGAGACGGGTTTGGACGCCGCTTCAACTGACGGCGT
>NZ_JALKFY010000058.1:0-293 GCF_023242985.1 Frankia sp. Mgl5
GTGTTGATCGGGCTGCCGTTGGGAATTCTGCTCTTTCTCACCTCCAAGGGACAGCTGCTGCAAAACCGGACTTTTTACTCGGCTGTTTCGTTTATCGTCAATATCCTGCGATCCGTACCATTTATCATTCTGATGATTGTGCTGATTCCCGTCACCTTTAAACTTGTCGGGACATCGCTTGGGGTACGGGGCTCTATCCCACCGCTTGTGATCGGAGCGGCCCCGTTTTTTGCCCGGCTGGTCGAAACGTCCCTGCGAGAAGTGGATCGCGGCGTGATTGAAGCGGCGCAATC
>NZ_JALKFY010000059.1:0-293 GCF_023242985.1 Frankia sp. Mgl5
TCATATTCTCAGCATTCAAAAGAATTGGTACCAGTTTGAGCAGCAGCCCATTGATAGCGAGGCGCAGCCAGTCGGCGTCCGGATAGAGGATCGTTATTATGTGCGCGAGGATTGGCTTTCGCGCCTGGAATCTCCCTCCAAAGAGGCTGGCAAACAGGTGCAGGTGATTGGGCGGGGGAAGCAGTACTTCCTGTTGGATTCGCAGTTGGGGGCAGACAAGAAACCTGTGTTTACCCCCGGGACGCCTGATCAAAACGGTCGTATGCACTACAAGGTAATCTCGCAAGACCGCG
>NZ_JALKFY010000682.1:0-57184 GCF_023242985.1 Frankia sp. Mgl5
GCCGGCCCGGGACACCGGCGACGCCCCCGACATCGCCGATCATGACGCCTTTCCCGATCATGGTGTTCCGCGGCACCGCACGGACTCGCAGAACACCCGAACGGCGCACGGGCGGCGGACCGGCGCGGTCATGACCGGCTGGCGAGGAGGGCCGGAACGTCCTGGGTGGTACCCGTCGCGATCCCCACGACGGTCACCAGGGTGACCTCGTCACCCTGGAGCCGCTGCGCCAGACCCGTCCCGGTGAAGGCGCTACGCGCGTACTCGGTGACGAGGATGTTGCCGGGCCGCGAGCTGGACGCCGGGTGCGGCGGGCTCCGGTCAGCGGTGGGGCGGTGGGCGGCTGACGGAGATCACCGCCGCCGGCGGGATGACCATGGCGAGGATCATCATTCCCAGCGCCGCCGGGACGGAGAACAGCCGCACGACTGTTCCCGCCAGCACGAACAACAGCAGGCACACGGCCATCGCGATGAGGTAGCGGCGCCGCTCCCGCGCGTCCGGGTGGGGAACACCGCCATCGGGCCGGCTGACGGGCCGACTCACTCCGCCCGCACGGCCGCCCGCGTCAGCCGGGGTGGACGGGGACGTGCCGGGCCGGGCCCTGGCCTCGGCCGATCGGGCGACTCCCAGGTCGTAGGCACGCCGGCGGGCAGGATCGCCCAGGACCCGATACGCCGCATGGACCCGCTGGAACGACCGGGGCGAACCACCCGCGTCCGGATGGGCGTGCTTGGCCGCACGGCGGTAGGCGGCCCGGATCTCGGCGTCGGTCGCGGTGCAGACGATCCCGAGCACCTCGTACAGCGATCCCTCATCCACCGTCCACCTCGCCAGACGCAGCGGCACCCTGGGGCAGGCTCTTCCCACGGTAGACCGCCGACGTCGAGTGGTGAGATGCCGCCGAGCGGCGGTTCGGTCAGGCGAAGCTGGTCGACTTCGGCTCGGACCAGTCGCGGTTGGCGTTGGACCAGCAGACGAACGGCTTGTCCTGGGTGGGCGTCTCGTGCTGGCGGCTCCAGTCTGTCGGGTTGACCAGGCCGTCCGCGCTGTAGTCGGTGAACCTGCTCGTGGCGGCGATCATCGAGGCCCGGGTGAAGAAGGGTCCCGCCGGTCGAGCTCGGTCTCGAGTGTCGTCGAGCCGTTGATGCCAAAACAGGTGATCACCACCTGGACGCCCGCCCGCTTCATCGCGGACACCTCCGACCCGAGTCCGTTCGGCAGGCCGAAAGGCAACGAGTTGTTCGAGTAGGCGATCTCCCGGCCCGTGTCACCGTTGTATTTTTTGATCGTCGCGACGATCGAGTCCACGCACTGCTTCGAGTTGTCGGAGACGCCGTAGCCGAGGGCCGCAATCTTCGTCGCGACCCGCAGTATCTGGCGGACTTCAATCTCATTCTCACCAACATGATCTACGCCGCCATCGGCCGGTTCGCGGACGAGAAAATCGACGTCACGGAAATCCTGCCGATTCTCGAGCGCCTCATGTTCCGGCTGACAAGCGACAACCGGTCCGCCGCCATCGCCGCTCGGACCGCCCGCACGCAGACAGACGACCGCGCGGACGGCGGGTAGGGTTCTGCCCAGTTATGCGGCATGTGTCGGCGCTCCGACACTGGCAGCTTCGGGGGTGCGTGGATGGTGGTCAGCCGGGGGACGCCGCTGCGGGCGGCTGATCCCCGGTCCATCGGAGCGCACGTCCTGGACAGTGTCCTCGGCAGCGGTGGGATGGGTCGGGTGTACCTGGCCCACTCGCTGGACGGCCGTTCCGTCGCCGTCAAGATCATTCACGAGCATCTGGCCCGCGACGAGCGGTATCTGGCCCGGTTCCAGCGGGAGGCCCGGATCGCATGCAGCGTGGCGCCGTTCTGCACCGCGGAGGTGCTGGACTTCGGTGTGTTCGACGGGCGGCCCTACATCGTCACCGAGTTCCTGGACGGGCCGACGCTCGCGAGCGCGGTCGACGAGCACGGGCCGCTGTCCACCACCGACCTGCACCAGCTCGCCGTGGCGATCGCGGCCGCGCTTACCTCGATCCACAGCGCCGGCCTCGTCCACCGGGACATCAAGCCCGACAACGTGCTGCTGTCGAAGACCGGGCCGCGGGTCATCGACTTCGGCGTGGCGCTGTCGCTGGAGTCCGGCTCGCTGCTGACCGGCGCCTCCGACACCGTCGGCACGCCCGCCTTCATGGCACCGGAGCAGGCCACCCACGAGACCACAACCGCAGCCGCCGACGTGTTCGCGTGGGGTGGTGTCGTCGCCTTCGCCGGGACGGGTAAGCCCCCGTTCGGGGTCGCCGCCATACCGGTCGTCATGCACCGGGTGGTGTACGACGAACCAGGCCTCGACGGCCTGGATCCCCGACTGCTCCCGCTCGTGCGCGCCGCGATGAGCAAGGATCCCGCCGGTCGGCCGAGCGCCGCCGAACTGCTCGGCGAGCTGACCGGATCAACGACCCGCCCGATGGCCGAGGTGTTGGCGGCCCGGTCACTCGCGGAGGAGTCAGCGCAGGAGTCACGGGCCGCGACCCCGGTCCTGACCGTCGCCGGCCTCGGACCGCCCGCGGAGCCACCGCCCGCGGCGTCCCTCGCGTCCTTACGGTCGGCGGCCGTTCAGCCGGCGGGCCCGCAGCGGCACCGCGGAACAGGCCGTCACGGGACAGACCGGCGCGGGATGGCCCGGCGCCGCGCAGCGGCCGCCGCGGCGGCGACAGCGGCAACGCTCGGTGTCGCGAGCGTGGCCCTGGCCGTCGTCCACCACCCGACGGGCTCCGACCGGGTCGCGCCGCCGCCCGCCGTCGCGTCCGGAGCCGCTTCCACGGCCACGGCCATGGCGCCGGCGGCGCCCGGCGCGCCGGGCGGCACCCCCACAGTGGTGGGCGTGCCCCCGCAGCCCACCACGGGTGGCACCGCGTCCGACGCGTCCTCCCCGCAGGCCTCCGGCGTGGTCGCCGTCACCACACCCGCACCGGCGGGTGCCAGCCTCCAGCCACCTGCGGACCCGTCCCGCGCGCAGTACTGGATCGGCGTCCTCGCCACGCTCGACCAGGCCCGGGTGGCCGCCTACGAAACCGTGGATGTCAGTCTGCTGGCCGGGGTTTACACCGCAGGCAGCAACGCGCGGGCCGACGACGAGGCCGCGATCCGGTCCATGGCCGCGATCGGCGGGCACGGACAGGGTGGCCGACAGGTCATCGAGGCGGTGACGGTGCTGACCGAGACCTCGTCCATCGCGGTTCTGCATTTCCGGTCGCACATGACGCCGTTCGCCATCGTCGGCGCGAGCGGCGGCGTGCTGAACCGGCAGCCGGCCACCAGTTCGGTGGTGCAGGAGATCAACCTCGTCGGCACGCCGGACGGCTGGCGGGTCTCACAGGTGACGCCGGTCTGACAACCTGGTCAGGTGGTCCAGCTGACCACGGCCAGCTCGTCCGCGGCCGTCACGACGAGCCCGTTGCCGCCGCAGGAGGGGCACGGGTCGAGCCGGGCGCCGTCGTACTCGTGGCCGCAGGCGAAGCAGCGCAGCCGGTCCGCCGCGTGCTCCCAGGAAAGGTGGGTGTTCTCGAGGCAGGTTCCGGCGGCGGCGGACTGCCACGCGGCGGTGGCCGAGGCGATGTCGACCCCGGCCGCGGCGGCGAGAACCACCGTCCGCACCGGGGTTCCCTCGCTGGCCTCGGCGATGGCGCTGACCGCGGAGCGGGCGAGGCCGGCCTCATGCATGTCCGGGTACCTGCACCTTCTGTTCGACGAGCACGGACCATTCGGCGAGGACGGAGCGGGCCGCGTCGACCAGCGCGTCCACGCGGGATTCGAGCAGGGAGCTCAGGCCCCAGCGTTCGGTGACGGATTCGGGCACGACGCCCACCAGGGCGACGTGCCGGGGGGCGCAGCCGGCGAGCTCGGTGGCGGCGAGCGCGTCGACGAGGCCGATGTCGTGGGCGGTGGCGCGCACGCCGTGGCCGCGGCGGACGTCCCCGTCGGGGATGACGATGACATCGCCGGGCCGGCCGTGGGCGGTGGAGACGGCGTCGAGGATGAGGACCGCGTCGCGGCCCGCCAGGTAGGGCATGAGCATCAGCCCGAGCGTCCCGCCGTCGAGGACGTCAACCCCGGGGATCGGCGGCGTGCCGAGCCGCCGGGCGGCGACCACGCCGACGCCGTCGTCGCCGAGCAGCTCGTTGCCGATGCCCAGCACCAGAACGGGGGCGTCCGTCGGGGTGGTGGACGCCCGGAGGTCGGCCGGGTCCGTCACAGGTGGTCCTTCGGGAGGAACTTGTGGCCGGAGAAGATCGAGGTCAGGACGCCGGTGCCCTCCACCCGGTCGACCAGGATGGCGCTGTAGAGATGGTGGATCATGAATCCCCAGGTGAGCCACATGATCAGGTGATGGACGAGCCGGAGCGTCGGCAGTGACACCACGTGGAGCAGCCAGCCGGTGAGCCAGGCCGCCCAGCCGGTGCCCTCCACACCCCACAGCACCAGGCCGGTGACGATCTCCACCCCGAACATCGTGTAGAGCACGGTGTAGGTGAGGCCGGCGAGCGGGTTGTGGCCGATGACCGGGGGTGCCTCCCGGGAGAGGAAGGTGTAGAAGCGCACCGACGGGACGATCTGGCCGAGCCGTTCCCGGGTGCTGGGGATCCACTCCGTCCACCGGGACCAGGGGTTGGGCGAGCGGAGGTGCCAGATGACCCGGGCCAGGATGAGCGCGATGAAGACGTACGCGGTGACCTTGTGGATGCTCCTCGTCCAGGTGACCCAGTAGACGTGGCCGCCCGGGTGGATGTCCGGGTTCCCGATGAGGTAGCCGGTGACGGACAGGGCGACGAGGTCCAGCACCAGCAGCCAGTGGATGAGGCGGACCGGAAGATCCCAGACCCGGAACCGGACGAGCTCCGCGTGCTCGGTGTGCGGGGCGGGCGCGGTCACGCTCACTGGACCCGCACCTCGATGATGTCGCGGCCCTCGGCGTCGTAGATGTGCGCCGCGCAGGCCATGCAGGGGTCGAAGGAGTGCAGGGTGCGCAGGATCTCCAGCGGCCGCTGGGGATCGGCGACGGGTGTGCCGACCAGCGCGGCCTCGTAGGCGCCGGGGTTCCCCTCGGCGTCGCGCGGGCTGGCGTTCCAGGTGGTCGGCACCACGGCCTGGTAGTTGCGGATCCGGCCGTCCTCGATGACGACCCAGTGCGACAGCGACCCGCGGGGCGCCTCGTGGAAGCCGACGCCGAGCAGGGCGCCCTCCGGCCAGGAGGTCGGGCGCCATCGCCCGGTGTCGGCGACGGCCAGGTCGCCGGCGGCGACGTTGTCGCGCAGCCGGTTGACGAGCTCCAGGGAGTACTGCGCCATCAGCCTGGTCTCCAGGCCGCGGGCCACCACCCGGCCGAGGGTGGACATCAGCGCCTCGGGCGGCAGGTGCAGGGCGTCGAGCGCACCCTGCACGAGCGGGCGGATGCGGGCGTCCCCGGAGGTGTAGCCGACGAGCATGCGGGCCACCGGGCCGACCTCCATGGCCGCTCCCTGGTAGCGCGGCGCCTTCAGCCAGGTGTACTTCCCGGCGACGTCGAGCTGCTCGAAAGGGGGTTCGGGTCCGGTGTACTGCGGGGTCGTCTCACCCTTCCAGGGGGGCAGCGCGGCGCCGGGATCGTCGTAGCGGAACCACGAATGGGCGACGGACTCGGCGATACCGGACGGGTCGAAGGGTTCCGGTTTCGCCGAGAGGTTCCCGTTCCGGATGATCCCGCCGGGGAAAAGGCCGTCCCGGGGTGGCCGGGCGATTCCCGGCGGCGACAGTGAATAGTCACCGAACACCATGTAGGAGCCCAGGCCCCGACCGTAGGTCGCCCACTCGGGATAGGCGGCGCCGATCGCCTGCAGGTCCGGCAGGAAGACCTGCTCGACGAATTCGAGGCCCCGCTGCAGGATCTGCGTCACCTCCTGCAGTGTGTTCGCGTTGATGGCGTCCTGGCTGTTGAGGTCGATCGGGGACGCCATTCCGCCGACCACGTAGGTCTGCGGGTGCGGGTTCTTTCCACCGAGCAGGGCGTGCACCCGGATGTAGTCTCGTTGGAAGTCCAGCGCGTCGAGATAGTGGCTGAACGCGATCAGGTTCAGCTCCGGGCTCAGCCGGTAGGCCGGATGCCCCCAGTAGCCGTTGGTGAACGGCCCGATCTTCCCGCTTTCCAAGAAGACCTTGAGCCGGGTCTGTACCGAGGCGAACAGGCCGGCCGTGGAACGCGGATAGTCGGAGATGGACTGCGCCAGCGCCGCGGCACGCACCGGGTCGGCCGCGAGCGCCGCGGTCGGATCGACCCAGTCCAGGGCCTGCAGGTGGTAGAAGTGGACGACATGATCATGTACGCACAGTGACGTGGCGATCAGGTCCCGCAGCAGCCGGGCGTTCAGCGGCGGGACGGCGCCGACCGCGTCCTCCACCGCCCGCACCGAGGCCAGCGCGTGCACCGAGGTGCACACACCGCAGATCCGCTGCGCGAACAGCCAGGCGTCCCGGGGGTCCCGGCCGGTCAGGATCGTCTCGATGCCGCGCCACATCGTCGAGGACGCGTAGGCCTCGGTGACCTGACCGCCGTCCACCTGGACCTCGACCCGCAGGTGGCCCTCGATCCGCGACACCGGGTCGATGACAAGCCGACTCATCTCGCTTCGCCCGTCCTTTCGTCGCTGTGCGCTTCGTTGTCTGCGGCGTCTGCGGCGTCTGCGGCGTCCTCCGCGTCTGCCGCCTGGTCCCGCGCGGCCTGCTTCTCGCGGTGGGCGGCGACCCGGTGCTGGACGACCTTGCCGACGCCGTGCGCCGCGAAGCCGGTCGCCGTGGCCGCCAGCACGCCGACGCCGATCTTGTCGGCGGTGAGGTCGAAACCGGAGGTCGCCACGTGCGGCAGCCGGTCGTAGAAGGGCGACATGGTGTCCCAGAAGCCCGGCTCGGAGCAGCCCACACAGCCGTGCCCGGCCGCCACCGGCCAGGACGTCCCCCCGTTGAACCGGACGCTGGGACAGTTGTGGAAGGTGCTCGGCCCCTTGCAGCCCAGCCGGTACAGGCACCAGCCGTTGCGGTGGCCCGCGTCGCCCCACTGCTCGGCGAACTCGCCGGCGTCGAAGTGGCCGCGCCGCTGGCAGGTGTCGTGGATGCGCTGCCCGTAGGCGAACAGCGGCCGGCTGAACCTGTCCCGCGCCGGGAACTCACCGAAGGTCAGGTGGTGGACGATGGTGGCGGTCAGGTTGTCCGCGTTGACCGGGCAACCGGTCAGGTTCACAACCGGAACCCCGCCGACGACGTCCTCGACCCGGACCGCCCCGGTCGGGTTCGGCCCGGCCGCCGGGATCCCACCGAAGGCCGAGCAGGTGCCGACGTTGATGATGCCGGCCGCGCCACGGACCGCCTCACGCAGGATGTCCTCGGCCGACTTGCCGCCGATCGTGCACGCCCCGGGAATTCCGGTCGGAATGGAGCCCTCGACGACGACGAGGTGCCCGCCTTTCGCCACCGCGTCGTCGCGGGCCTTCTCCGCGGCCGTGCCGGAGGCCGCCATCACCGTCTCGTGGTAGTCGAGCGAGATCATGCCCAGAATCAGGTCCGCGGCCGACGGATTACGCGAGCGCAGGAACGCCTCACTGTCACCGGCGCAGTCCTGGAATTCCAGCCAGATCACGGTGGGACGGTCGACCTTGTCCAACGCGTAGGCGACCTTGGGCGCCAACTGGGCCGGCAGGGCGAGCGTCGCGGTGACACCCGCGCAGAATCTCAGGAAAGACCGCCGGTCGACCCCCGCGTCCGCCAGCCGCGCGGACAACGGCCGGCCGGATTCGCTCGTCATGCGAGTGGACGTTAGTGCGCGCCTTGGTGCCGGACGGCAGCCTCATCGCCTCGACCGCGGGAGTCCGTACGAGCCGATCGGACGGGCCGGACGTCCCTTGCCGCACCTGTCCACCGCCCCGGAGACTGGCCCAGCATGTGCCTCGGGATACCTGGCCGGATCGTGGCGACCGTCGACGTCGCCGGCCTACTCATGGGCACGGTCGACTTCGACGGGCTGACCCGCGAGGTCTGCCTCGCCTACCTCCCCGACGCGCGGGTCGGCGAGTACGTAATCGTCCACGTGGGGTTCGCCATCAGCATGGTCGACGAGGCCGAGGCGCACCGCACCCTGGAGATGCTCCGCTCGATGGGCACCTCCCTGGAGGCGGAGCTGTGAGATACCTCGACGAGTACCGCGACCCCGCCCTCGCGCGGCAGCTCCTCGACGAGATCCACACGACGGCCACCCGGCCCTGGACCCTGATGGAGGTCTGCGGCGGCCAGACGCACACCATCGTCCGCCAGGGCATCGACAACCTGCTGCCCGCGGGCCTGCGGATGATCCACGGGCCGGGCTGCCCGGTGTGCGTGACCCCGCTCGAACTCATCGACAAGGCCCTGGCCATCGCCGCCCGTCCCGAGGTCATCTTCACCTCCTACGGCGACATGCTGCGGGTGCCCGGAACGGGGACCGACCTGCTGGCCCTGCGCGCCCGCGGCTCCGACGTCCGCGTCGTCTACTCCCCGCTGGACGCGGTACGCCTGGCCGAACAGCACCCGGACCGCCAGGTGGTCTTCTTCGCGGTCGGCTTCGAGACGACCGCGCCGGCGAACGCCATGGCGGTGCTGCGCGCCCACCAGCTCGGCCTGCCCAACTTCAGCATCCTGGTCAGCCACGTCCTCGTCCCACCGGCCATGACGGCGCTCCTCGACGCGCCCGACCGCCAGGTCCAGGGGTTCCTCGCCGCCGGCCACGTCTGCGCCGTCATGGGCTGGACGGAGTACGAACCCATCGCGCACCGTTACCAGGTGCCCGTCGTCGTGACCGGCTTCGAGCCGCTCGACCTGCTCGAGGGCATCCTGATGGCCGTCCGCCAGCTCGAGGCGGGCCACGCGCGGGTGGAGAACCAGTACGCCCGTGCCGTCCACCGCGACGGCAACAGCCGGGCGCGGGAGGCCATCCGCCGCGTGTTCCGGGTGCGTGACCGCGCCTGGCGCGGCATCGGCACCATCCCGGACAGCGGCCTGGCCCTCACCGACGAGTTCGCCCGCTACGACGCCGAGACCCGCTTCGCCGTCTCCGGGCTGACCGCCCGGGAGCATCCGGCCTGCATCGCCGGCGACATCCTCACCGGTGCCCGCGAGCCGACCGACTGCACCGCCTACGGGACGGTCTGCACCCCACGCACCCCGCTCGGCGCGCCGATGGTCTCCACCGAGGGCACCTGCGCCGCCTACCACTCCGCCGGGAGGGCGTCGTGACCACCGTTGACCCCACCTTCGCCAGCTGCGCGCTCCCCCGCGCCGAGACCGAGCGGGTCACGCTCGGGCACGGCAGCGGCGGGCAGCTCTCCGCCGAGCTGCTCCGGGACGTCCTGCTGCCCGCCCTCGGCGCGGGCTCGGCCCTGACGGCGCGGGCGGGCCAGCCCGGCGGCGGCGTCCTCGAGGATGCCGCCGTGCTCGACGTCGCCGGCGTCACCCTGGTGACCAGCACCGACGCGTTCGTCGTGAGCCCGCTGTTCTTCCCCGGCGGGGACATCGGCACGCTCGCCGTCCACGGCACCGTCAACGACCTGGCCATGATGGGCGCGACGCCGCTCGCGCTCACCGTCGCCTACATCATCGAGGAGGGCTTCCCCCTCGACGACCTGCGGCGGATCATCGCCTCGGTCGGTGCGGCCGCGGCCGCCGCCGGGGTCCCCGTCGTGAGCGGCGACACCAAGGTCGTCCCCCGCGGCGCGGCCGACGGCATCTTCGTGACCACGTCCGGCATCGGACGCCGCCTGCCCGCCGCACGCGTCTCGGCCGCCTTCGCCCGCCCCGGCGACGCGGTGCTCGTCTCCGGGCCGATCGGCGCGCACGGCACCACCGTGCTCTCGGCGCGGGAGGCCCTCGGCTTCGAGGCCGACATCGCCTCCGACACCCGCCCGCTGCACCGTCTCGTCCGGGCCATGGTGGAACGCCGCGGCGGCGACATCCACGTGATGCGCGACCCGACCCGCGGCGGAGTGGCGTCGGCGCTCAACGAGATCGCCGCGGCGTCCGGAGTCGGTGTCGAGATCGACGAGACGGCGCTGCCCGTGCCGCCGCTGGTCGCCGCCGCCTGCGACCTGCTCGGTCTCGACCCGCTGCATGTCGCCAACGAGGGCTGCCTGATCGCCGTTGTCGCGCCCGAGGCAGCCGACGAGATCCTGGCCGTCATGCGCTCGCGCCCCGAGAGCCGGCACGCCACCCGCCTGGGCGACGTCGTCGCCGGTCATCCCGGCCGGGTGGTGATGCGCACGCTGCTGGGCAGCACCCGGCTCGTCGACATGCTCGTCGGCGAGCAGCTCCCCCGCATCTGCTGAGCCGCGGTTCCGCGGAACCGCGCGGGCCATCTATCTCCACCGCCAAGAATCTGGTATCACCCATTGAAAGAGCTACGTTTCCCGCATGGCGAACCGTTGTTCTCTCCCTGGAGGACCAGATGTACCCACCAGACTTCGCGACGCTGACCCCTGACAAGCCCGCCGTGATCCTCGCCGATGGCCCCCGCGGGCAGGAACGGATCCTGACCTACCGTGAGCTCGTCGAGGGCTCCAACCGCCTGGGCCGGTTACTCGTCGACTCGGGCCTGCGCCCGGGTGACCGCCTCGCGATTCTCGCCGAGAACCACCTGCGCTATTTCGAGCTGGTCTGGGCCGGCCTCAACTGCGGCCTCTACATCACCCCGGTGAACTCGCATCTCACCCCGCCCGAGGTCGCGTACCTGATCAACGACAGCGGGGCGAAGGCACTGATCAGCAGCCGGGCGCTCGCCGAGGTCGCCGAAGCCGTCGTCCCCGAGACCCCCGGGGTCGTCCGGCGGCTCATGCTCGACGGGGGCTCCGAGCACTACGAGGACCTCGACGCCGCCACCGCCGGCTTCTCCGCCGAGCCCCGGGACGACGAGATCCGCGGCACGTTCATGCTCTACAGCTCCGGGACGACCGGCCGGCCGAAGGGAATCCAGTTCCCGCTGCCCGACTGGCCCGCCAGCGAGGGCGACGTCCCGCTGCTTCCCGGCGCCCGCGGGGCCTTCGGCTTCAACGCCGAAGCGGTCTACATCTCCCCCGCGCCGCTATACCACGCCGCCCCGCTGCGGGTGTCCGCGCTGATGCACAGCGTCGGCGGCACGGTCGTCGTCCTCCCGAAGTTCGACGCCGAGGGGGCCCTGCACGCGATCGAACGGTACCGGGTGACCACCTCCCAGTGGGTCCCGACGATGTTCGTCCGGATGCTCAAGCTGCCACCCGAGGTCCGTGCCCGCTACGACCTGTCGAGCCTGCGGATCGCCGTCCACGCGGCCGCGCCGTGCCCGGTCGAGGTCAAGCGCCAGATGATCGAGTGGTGGGGCCCGATCATCTTCGAGTACTACGCCGGCTCCGAGAATGTCGGCAGCACCGGTCTGACCAGTGAGGAATGGCTGGCGCACCCGGGATCGGTCGGCCGGGCGCAGGGCGGGGTGCTGCACATCTGCGGTGAGGATGACGCGGAGCTCCCGGCCGGCCAGGACGGGGTGGTCTACTTCGAGGCCAAGGGCGCGGGCTTCCGCTACCACAACGACCCGGACCGCACCAGGGCCGTCAGCCATCCCGCCCATCCCGGCTGGCGCACCCTGGGCGACATCGGCCACGTCGACGAGGACGGCTACCTCTACCTCAGTGACCGGAAGGACTTCACGATCATCGCGGGCGGGGTGAACATCTACCCGCGCGAGATCGAGGACGTCCTGGTGCTGCACGACGAGGTCGTGGACGTCGCCGTGTTCGGCGTGCCGCACCCCGAGCTCGGCGAGCAGGTCAAGGCCGTCGTCCAGCCGGTGCGGATGGCCGACGCCGGCGACGAGCTGGCCGCGCGGCTGCTGGAGCACTGCCGCACCAGGCTCGCGCCGTTCAAGTGGCCGCGGTCGATCGACTTCGTGCCCGAACTCCCCCGCCTGGACAACGGCAAGCTCTACAAGAAGCCGCTGCGCGACGCCTACTGGGCCGCCGAGGCCTCCACCGTCACCCGTTAGCCGCCGGGAACCAGTGAGAGGACTGCGATGTCTCGCAGAGAGAAGTTACTCACCGCCGTCATCGCCTGTTGTGTGGCGCTCGCCGTGGGCGCCTGCGGCGGCGGTGACGGCTCGTCCACGACGACCGGCACCACCACCGCCACCGGGCCCACCGGCGAGCCGGTCGCCGGCGGCTCGCTGCGGGTCATGCAGCTCTCCGAGCCCCGCTCGATGGATCCGGTCACCATGACGAACGCGTGGCAGGTCAACGCGTTCGTGGGCAACGCCCTGTACGGCACGTTGATGACCAACGACGAGCACACGGGCGAGATCAGATATGCGATGGCGGAGTCGTTCGCCACCACCGACAAGGGCGCCACGTTCGCGCTGAAACTGCGACCGGGCCTGACGTTCACCGACGGCACCCCGCTCGACGCCGCGGCGGTGAAGTTCAACTGGGATCGCCATCGGGATCCGGCGATGGCCTCGCCCTACCTGCCGGAGGCGTCCCTCATCGCCGCCACCGACATCGTGGACGCCACGACCCTCAAGGTGACGATGACCGAACCGGTGCCCAGCTTCCCGGCCGCGATGCTCACCACGTCCATGAACTGGATCGCCTCCCCCACCGCGCTACGGAAGGGCAAGACGTCCTTCGACGCGAAGCCGGTCGGCGCGGGGCCGTACACCCTGCGGACCTGGACCCGCCAGGACCGCATCGAGCTGGCGAAGAACCCCGGCTACTGGGACGCTCCCCGGCCCTATCTCGACAGCATCACCATCCGCACGTCGAACGACTCGAGCCAGCGGTACAACACCCTCGTCAGCGGTGGCGCCGACGTGGTCATCGACACGAACGCGGACAGCGTCGCCAAGGCCGGGAAGGCCGGCTACTCGACGGACGTCGCGCCGCTGAGCGGCGGCCTGTTCCTCGCGATGAACATGCGCAGGGCGCCGTTCGACGACCTGCGGGCCCGGCAGGCGATCGCCGCCGCGGTCGACCTGGACGCACTGAATCTGGCCGTGTACAACGGCGCCGCCCAGACCGCCGACACGCTGTTCACCAAGTCCTCGCCGTTCTACTCCGACAAGCCGCTGCGGACGTACGACCGGGCGAAGGCGCAGCAGCTGTTCGACGAGCTGGCCGCCGACGGCAAACCCGTCACCTTCACGTTCACCAGCTTCACCTCGTCGGAGATCAGGGACACGACCGAGAACGTCCAGGCCCAGCTCAGCTCGTACAAGAACGTCAAGGTCCAGGTACGGGTGGTCGACTTCTCCGAGTATCCCAAGATCCAGGCGAGCAACGACTTCGACATGGTCGTCTGGTCGGCGAACTTCATCGACCCGGACCCACGGATGTGGACGGTGTTCCGCAGCGACTCCCGCGGCAACTTCCCGGGCGTCAAGGACGAGCGGATCGACGCCGCCCTGAAGGCGGGCCGCACGGCGGCGACCGAACAGGAGCGCAAGGCCGCGTACGCCACCCTCCAGGAGCGGCTGACCGCGCTGGTTCCCGCGGTCTTCACCGTCCGGGTGAACCCGAGCGTCATGGCCGCCAGGAACGTCGGCGGCGTCACCCAGTACGGCCTCGGATCACTCCTGCCCGAGCCCCTGTGGCTCCAGCCATGACCTGACCTCAGACGCTTGAGGTGGACGTCGCCGCGGGCTGGGTCGCCTGCGGGGACGTCCGGCGTGGTTCCGGGAGCGTGACGGTCGACGTCGACGCCGCGCGGCCGGGGATGCCGAGGGCCAGCAGGCCGGCGATCAGCGCGGCACCGGCGCCGATCAGGTATCCGACGTGCAGGCCGGCGAGGGAGGGCACCCGGGTCGATCCGAACGGGATGGTCATGTTCGCCAGGACCACGCCGATCACCGCGCTCGCCCCCGTGGTTCCGATGGAGCGCATGAGGGTGTTGAGGCCGTTCGCCGCGGCGCCCTCGGAGGCCGGCACGGACTGCATGATCAGGGTGGGCATGGACGCGTACGCCAGTGCGACGCCGGTGCTGATCACGCAGCTGACGAGAAGGACTCCCGGCGGGCTGCCGGTGAGCCCGAGTGCGAGGCAGTAGCCACCGGCGATCACGACCGAGCCGGCGATGAGCGAGGTCCTCGGTCCGCGCGCCGTGATCAGCCTGCCGGCGATGGGCGACACGGCCATCATCACCAGCCCCACGGGGGCCATCCACAGGCCGGTGGCGAGCAGCGACTGGCCGAGCCCGTGCCCGGTGGCCTTCGGCAGCTGCAGGAGCTGGGGGTTGATCAGCGAGTTCGCGTACATCGCGAAGCCCAGCGCGACGGAAGCGATGTTCGTCAGCAGCAC
This sequence comes from Frankia sp. Mgl5, assembly GCF_023242985.1. Taxonomy (NCBI): domain Bacteria; kingdom Bacillati; phylum Actinomycetota; class Actinomycetes; order Frankiales; family Frankiaceae; genus Frankia; species Frankia sp. Mgl5. The sequence goes on from NZ_JALKFY010000682.1 coordinate 14,369, forward strand.
CGGGCGCCGGATGGTGGTGCGCAGGTCGACGAGGGGGGCCTCGGCGCGGGTCTCCCACCAGGTCCAGGCGACGAGGAGGGCGGCGGCCACCATGCCCAGGCCGAGGGTGGTGGTGCTGGTCCAGCCCCAGGTGCTTCCCTTCGACACGGCGAGCAGCAGCGCGACGAGCCCTCCGGAGAGCAGGATCGCCCCCGGCAGGTCGAACCGGCCCGTGCCGCGCACCGGCGACTCGGGAACGACCCGCCAGATCAGCACCATCAGGGCGAGGACGGCGACGGCCGAGCCCCAGAACAGCACGTGCCAGTCGGCCTGCTGGGCGACCGCCGCCGCTATCGGCAGGCCCAGCGCGCTCCCGATCCCGAGCGAGGAGCTCATCAGCGCCATGGCGGGGATCAGCCGCTTCGCCGGCAGCAGGTCACGCATGATGCTGATGCCCAGCGGGATGATCGCCATGCCGAGGCCCTGCATCGACCGGCCCACCAGCAGCGGCACGAGCGAGCCGCTCAGGGCACACACCACCGAGCCGCAGGCGAGCGCGGTGCCGGCGACGAAGACCATGCGCCGCTTGCCGTAGAGGTCACCGAGCCGCCCGTACACCGGGTTGGCGACGGACGCGGTGAGCAGCGTGGCCGTGATCGCCCACGAGGCGTTCGCCGAGCTGGTGTGCAGCAGCGACGGCAGCGACGGCAGCAGCGGCACCATCAACGTCTGCATCATCGCGACGACGACGCCTATCCCACCCAGGACAGCGATGATCGCGTTGACGCGCGACTCGTCCACACGACGGGTAGCGACCGGGACGGAACCGCCGCTGTCTGCGCTGGAGACCATGCCCCCTCCTCACTTCTTTGTACTATACATACATATGTATCATGCATACCTCCCGAATGTCAGTGCACGACGGAGCGGAACCGGTCACACCTGCCGCGTCTCGGAGTGGTCGAGCCATGCCGGCCCGTCAGGTGCTGCGGGCTCGGTAGGCGGACGTCCGGCTACTGCGCTGGTAGTCGTCCCGGCGGCACCCCGCCGGGCGGGCGGGTACTGCGGTCTTCGTAGTCGGAAGTGCCGGCGTACGGACGACGACGGGACCCACCGGGCTCACGCAGGCTTCTCGGGTACCCGAGATGATGTGGAGACCTCCCCCGTGGCGACTTTTCTTTATCGGCTGGGCCGTCTGTCGTTCCGGCGGCGCCGATACGTTCTTCTGCTCTGGGTGGGAGTGCTGGTCGCTGTCGGTTTCGGCGCGGCCAGAGCGCCCGCCGCCCCCGACGACGCGTTCTCCATGCCAGGTACCGAATCCCAGCGGGCGTTCGACCTCCTGGACGAACGTTTCCCCGGCACCGGGGCGGACGGGGCGGTCGCCCGCATCGTCTTCGTCGCCCCGCCGGGCCAGACCCTGACCACGCCCGAGAACCACGCCGCTGTTGAGAGGGTCGTCGCGGCGGCCGCCGCCAGCCCGCAGGTCGCCGGCACCGCGGACCCCTTCCAGGACGGGGCGGTCAGCACGGACGCGGCGACCGCGTACGCCACGGTCTCCTACACGGTGATCGGTGACGATCTCACCGACGCCACCAAGGAAGCCCTGCGAACCGCGGTCGCGGACGGCCAGGCGGCGGGCCTGACCGTCGAGCTGGGCGGGGACGCGCTCACGACCCGGCCGGGGGCGGGTGGGGTGACCGAGGCCGTCGGAATCGCGGTCGCCGCGATCGTGCTGCTGGTCACCTTCGGCTCGCTGGCCGCGGCCGGGCTGCCGTTGCTGACGGCGATCGTCAGCGTCGGCGTCGGGATCGCCTCGATCATGGCCCTGGCCAGCATCCTCGGTCTGTCCTCGACCACCAGCACCCTGGCGATGATGCTCGGGCTCGCCGTCGGGATCGACTACGCCGTGTTCATCGTCTCCCGTTACCGGGAGGAACGTGCCCGCGGGCTGGAGCCGCGGGACGCGGCGGCGGTCGCGGCCGGCACCGCCGGGTCGTCGGTGGTGTTCGCCGGGCTCACCGTGGTGATCGCGCTGGCCGGGCTGTTCATCGTCGGGGTCCCGACCCTGACGAAGATGGGCCTGGCCGCCGCGGGCACCGTCGGTGTCGCCGTCCTGGTCGCGTTGACCCTGGTGCCGGCGCTGCTCGGGTTCTTCCCCCGCGCCGTGCTCCCCCGCGCCGCACGCAGGACCACGAGGAGGACCGGGCGCCGCGGGCCCAACGCGGGCACCCGCTGGGCGAACCTGATCGTTCGCCGCCCGCTGCCCGTCCTCGTGCTCGCCGTGCTCGCGCTGGTGGCGATCGCGCTGCCCGTCCTGGACCTGCGCCTGGGTACGGCCGGGGACGAGGCGAAGCCGACGTCCACCACCGAGCGGCGCGCTTACGACGATCTAGCCGCGGGCTTCGGGCCGGGTTTCAACGGCCCGCTGACCATCGTCGTCGACGCGGCGGGTTCCGGCGACGCGCGGGCGGCGGTCGGCGCGGCCGCCGAGAGGATCGGCGCAACGCCCGGTGTCGTCTCCGTCTCGGCTGCCCGGTTCAACGCCGCGGGCGACACGGCGGTGTTCACCGCGGTGCCGGCCACCGGACCGAGCGAGGCGGCGACCAGGGACCTCGTCCACACCATCCGCGCGCAACGCGCCGCGGTCACCGCCGCCACCGGGGTGACCTTCCAGGTCACCGGCACCACCGCCGTGAACATCGACATCGCGCAGAAGGTGCAGGACGCACTCGTCCCCTACCTCGCGATCGTGGTGGGCCTGGCGTTCCTGCTGCTGCTCGTGCTGTTCCGCTCGGTCCTCGTCCCGCTCAAGGCCGCCCTCGGGTTCCTGCTCTCGGTCCTGGCGGCACTCGGGGCGGTCGTCGCGGTGTTCCAGTGGGGCTGGCTCGCCGGGCTCATCGGCCTCGACCAGACCGGACCCATCATGAGCATGATGCCGATCTTCATGGTGGGCATCGTCTTCGGCCTGGCCATGGACTACGAGGTCTTCCTCGTCGCGCGGATCCGTGAGGCCCACGTCCACGGCGAGAGCGCCAGGGAGGCGATCGCGTCCGGGTTCGGGTACAGCGCCCGGGTGGTGGTGGCCGCCGCACTGATCATGATGGCGGTCTTCGCCGGCTTCGTCGGCACCGCCGAACCGATCATCAAAATGATCGGGTTCGGCCTGGCCACGGCGGTCCTGCTCGACGCGTTCGTCGTCCGCATGACCATCGTCCCGGCCGTCCTCGCCCTTCTCGGGGAGAAGGCGTGGTGGATCCCGCGCCGCCTCGACCGGGTCCTGCCCCACATCGACGTCGAGGGCGAGACGCTGCACCGGCCGACCGGCGTGGCACCGGCCGTTGCGGCACCGGTCACCGGCCGCGAGGACCCCGTCGCCCTGGAATCCACGTCCGCGCGATAAGCACGCCCCGTCCGAGGGCCGCCGGCACCCGGCAGGCGGCACTGCGACCCTCGGACGGGGCCCGTACCGTGGGCACCACGGCCCAGCGACGGCCCAGCATCGGACGGGAACCACTATGACGATCACCAGCCGGTGGCGGCGCCTCCGGGACCATCACCGCACAAGCACCGTGGTGATCGCGGTTCTGGCCTTCGCGGCCGCCGGTCCCGCCAGCAGGCTCAACCCGCAGCATGTCGCCCACGACAGCTCCCCATACCCCGCGGTCCTGCTTGCCGCCGTCGCCTGCACGGCCCTGCTCTGGAACGAGCGCCATCCCCGCGCGACCGCCGTGGTGGCCATCGCCTGCACCGTGGTCCTGGCCGGCCTGGGCTACCTGCTCACCTCGCTGATGATCGCTCCCGCGATGGCGGCGGTCTACTGGCTGTCCGCGCGCACCGACCGCAGGACCACCCTGAGCTTCCTGCTCCCCGGCTGCGCGGCGGTGGTCGCGACGGCGCTGGTCGCCGACCCCAAGGGCTATCCCCTGGAGCTCAAGACCATCGGCCCGACCGCCTGGCTGCTGATGGCCGCGTCACTCGGCGGCGCGCGGCGGATCAAACAGGACTACCTGGACGCCGTCCGTGCCCGCGCGGAGCATGCCGAACGCACCCGCGAGGCCGAGGCACGCCGCCGGGTCGCCGACGAGCGCACCCGCATCGCCCGCGAGCTGCACGATGTCGTCGCCCATCACATCACCCTGGCGCACGCCCAGGCCGGCACCGCCGCGCACCTCGTCCGCACCCGCCCCGACCAGGCGGAACCGATCCTCGCCAGCCTCACCGCCACCACCTCCTCCGCGCTGCGCGACCTCAAGGCCACCGTCGGCCTCCTGCGGCAGAGCGACGACCTGGACGCGCCGCTGGAGCCGGCCCCCTCGCTCGCCCAGCTCCCCCAGCTCGCCGGCACGTTCGCCGCGACCGGGCTCGCGGTCACGATCACCACCCGTGGCGAACCGTCCCCGCTCTCCCCCGGCGTGGATCTCACGGCCTACCGGATCGCGCAGGAGGCGCTCACCAACGTGGCGAAGCACGCCGGGGCCGACAACGCCTGTGTCGACATCACCTACGCCCCGCACAGCGTCACCCTGATGATCATAAATGGCGGCGGGGAGAACGCGGGCCCGGTCAGCCGCGGCGCGCGTCCCGGCGCCGGGACGTCGATCCCGGCCTCGGACAGCGGGTTCGGCCTGATCGGCATGCGGGAACGCGCGCTGTCCGTCGGCGGGCATCTCGAGGCCGGTCATCATCCCGAGGTCGGCTTCCACGTCACCGCCGTCCTGCCCCTGCACCCCAGAACTCCCACGAAAACGGAAGCCGATGACCATTCGAGTGCTCCTCGCCGACGACCAGACCCTCCTGCGGGCGACCTTCCGGATTCTGATCGACTCCTGCAGCGACATGGAGGTCGTCGGTGAGGCCGCGGACGGCCACGAGGCCGTCACGGCGACCCGGGAGCACCGCCCGGACGTCGTGGTCATGGACATCCGCATGCCCGGCACCGACGGGCTCGCCGCCACCGCCGCCATCTGCGGCGACGAGACGCTGGCGGCCACCCGTGTCCTGATCCTCACGACCTTCGAGATCGACGAGTACGTGGCCCAGGCGCTCCGCGTCGGCGCGAGCGGCTTCCTCGGCAAGGACGTCGGAACGGACGAGCTGCTCTCCGCCATCCGCACCGTCGCCGGCGGCGACGCCCTTCTCTCACCGGCGGCCACCCGCGTTCTCATCAGCCGTTTCCTCGCCGCCCCGGAGCCCGCGGCCACCGCCAATCCCGTGGCGCTCGCCGCGCTCACCGCTCGCGAACGCGAGGTCATGGCGCTGGTAGCCGAAGGACACTCGAACCACGAAATCGCCGACCGGCTCGTCATCAGCCCACTGACCGCCCGCACGCACGTCCACCGGGCCATGGCGAAGCTCAACGCCCGCGACCGGGCGCAGCTGGTCGTCATCGCGTACCAGTCCGGCCTGCTGCAGGCCGCTCAACCGGACTGACCGGGCCACCACCGCGCGATATCCGCGGTGGTGGCCCGCTCGCCCAGGCTTTCCTGCTCAGACGGTGAGGATGGTGGCCGCGGCCGTACCGGGGGCGCCGTAGACCTGGGCGAACCCGACGCGCGGGTTGCCGGCGACCTGACGGTCACCCGCCTGACCACGCAGCTGGCGAACCAGCTCGTGCACCTGGCGGAGCCCGGACGCGCCGATCGGCTCGCCGTTGGCGATGAGACCGCCGTCGGTGTTGACCGGCAGCGAGCCGCTGATCTCGGTCGCGCCCTCGGCGATCAGCTTCTCCTGCTCACCGTCGGCGCAGAAGCCGCACTCGGCCATGTGGATGATCTCCGCGCCGGCGTCGGTGTCCTGGAGCTGGATCACGTCGACGTCCCCCGGGCCGACGCCGGCGGCCTCGAAGGCGGCGCGGGCGGCGTAGACGGTCGGCGCGACGTCCTCGTCGACCGGCGCGAAGGTGCTGTGCACCTCGTAGGCGCCGAAACGGCGGGTGCGGATCTCCGTGGCGCGCAGGTAGATCGGCTGCGAGGTGAACCGGTGCGCGATGTCGGCGCGGCACATGATGGCGGCGGCGGCACCCTCGTCCGGCGAGCAGAACATGTAGTGCGTCAGCGGATAGTTGAGCATGGGCGAGCCGAGGATCTCCTCCTCGCTCAGCGCCTTACGCCGGAACGCGTTCGGGTTGATCACACCGTTGCGGTAGTTCTTGGCCGCCACCTTCGCCAGCGTCCGCTGCGAGATGCCGTGCTCGTGCAGGTAGCGGTTGGCCTTGATCCCGAAGAACTGCGTGGTGACGTACTGGCCGTTCTCGGCGTACCACGCCGGCAGGCCGAGCATCGACGGATGGGCGGTGAACGCGCCGCGCGGGTGCTTGTCCAGGCCCACGGCGATGCCGATGTCGTACTTGCCGAGCCGGATCGTGTCGGCGCACAGCTGGATGGCGCTGGCCGCGGTCGCGCAGGCGTTGAACACGTCGGTGAACGGGATGCCCGTCAGCCCGACGAGCCTCGTCACCGCGTCCGGGTTGGCGATCTCCAGGCTGCCGCCGACACCGAACTGGATGTCCTTCCAGCCGACCCCGGCGTCCTTCAGCGCCAGCTGGATGGCGTCCGCGCCGAGCTCCATGGCCGACTTCTCGAAGCGACCGAAGGGATGCAGGCCCACGCCGATGATGGCGACGTCGTTCATCTCGATGGTTCCTCTCTGGCTCGTGCGGCGTGGGTCAGGCTGGCGCGAAGGCGAACGTGATCACTTCGTCGCCGTCGGCGTCGGTGTAGAACGGCACCATCGTCAGCTCGACGTCCATGCCGAACTTCAGCTTCTCCGGGTCGGCCTCCGTGAGCCGGCCCTCGACGCGGATCACGTCGTCGAGCTGGACCAGCCCGACGCCGAACGGCTTGAAGGTCTCGGCCGTCTCCCCACCGGCGTAGGGCAGCTTCGGGACGAAGCCCTGCGTCGTCCACGCGATGAGGGTGCCGCGACGGGGCAGCAGCTCGTCACTCATCTTGTCGCCGCTGCACCGGGGGCAGAGGGCCTGGGTGGGGAACGTCGTGGCGCTACAGTCGCCGCAGCGGCTACCGATGAGCTGCGGCTGCTCGGCAGGCCAGGTCGAGATCTCGGGCGCGAGCGCCTTCTGCATCCTTTTGCTCCTTCTTGCCGGCCGACGGCCTGTTCGTCCTGGGGAGTATCCATCATGGCCGGGAGCCGGCGCCTCGGGAACGACGGCCGGGCGTGCTCCGGGGCCGGCCGGCCCGGGGCGCCACGCACCGGTTTGATCCGCGCACGCGGCCACCAGGCTCGATCAGCACCGCTGCGCCAGCACCATCAGTGCAGCTGCGCCGATGTGATCCGCTGCCGGGCATGCCCTCCGCAGCCGCTGGCCGGGACGTCGTCCGCGCCTCCAGCGACCCGGGACGTCGCAGCCCGGGGCATCTTCGTTCACCGCCGTGCGGTCGTTGTCAGCCAGATTTGTTCGCCTGTATCTGGAGTTACTTCTGCGTCAGACCATCCAGAGCACTGAATTTTGCCGAGAGGCCGATTACCATCGCATTCACAGGCGATTCCGGGAAATCGAGGTAATGAGAGGATTGGTCAGCGGCGACCGTGTGGGCGTCGTAATCCCGACGCAGGATGTGCGCAGCCCCGCCGGCGGCGGTCCAGGTTGTTCGACCCCGGCTCCTTCGCCCCGCCCCCGCCCCCGCCTCCGCGGGCGGCTCGGTGCCGGTCGGCCGACCGGATCGACGGCCTCGACGTAGTCGCCTTCTACCCCGACGGGACCCAGATACGCGGGGCGCCGGTGAGCAGGCCGCCGCGCAAATCGTCGACCTGACCCGCGCCCTCGTGTCCTACCGGACGCCGGCCGCAGGTCGGCGTCCGTGGTCGAGATGGTACTCAGCCTCGGCCAGTGGCTCCGGCGGGTTCCGGTGCGCCCGATGCTCGACTGAGCGGATGCCGTGCGGGCACCGAACGGGTGCTGCGCGTCGGTATCCTGTTCCGCGAACTGTTCGTGTCCGCATGGAGGTCCCGTGAGCAATCGGATCGAGACGCTTGAATTTCAGGCCGAGGCCCGTCAGCTTCTGCAGCTGATGGTCCATTCGATCTACTCCGACAAAGATATCTTCCTGCGCGAGCTGATCTCCAACGCGTCCGACGCCCTCGACAAGCTGCGCATCGCCTCACTTGTCGACAAGGACCTTTCGGCTGACACGTCAGACCTGCACATCGCCCTCGAGGTCGACCGGGAGCAGCGCACCCTCACCGTGCGCGACAACGGCATCGGCATGTCCCGCGACGACGTCGTCCAGCTCATCGGCACCATTGCCAGGTCGGGAACGGCCGAGATGCTCCGGAAGGCGAAGGAGTCGAAGGACGCCGCCGCGTCGCTGGACCTCATCGGCCAGTTCGGTGTCGGTTTCTACTCGACCTTCATGGTGGCGGACAAGGTCACGCTGCTGACGCGCCGGGCCGGCGAGAGCGGTGGCACGCGCTGGGAGTCGGGCGGCGAGGGCACGTACGTCATCGAGGATGTCGACGACGCGCCGCAGGGCACCGCCGTCACCCTGCATCTCAAGCCGGAGGACAGCGAGGACCACCTCTTCGACTACACCGCCGAGCGGAAGATCCGGGAGATCGTCAAGCGGTACTCCGACTTCATCGCGTGGCCCATCCGAATGGCTACCGAGAACCCGGACCAGGCGGCGAGCACGGACGAAGACGGCACGGTCACGACCGACGTCCAGACGCTCAACTCGATGAAGGCGTTGTGGGCGCGCCCGCCCGCCGAGGTCGACCAGGCCGAGTACAACGAGCTGTACCGCCACCTCAGCCATGACTGGACCGACCCGCTCGAGACCATCCACATGAAGGGCGAAGGCCTCTTCGAGTACGAGGCGCTGCTCTTCATCCCGTCCCACGCGCCGTTCGACCTGTTCGCGCAGGACGGCAAGCGTGGCGTCCAGCTGTACGTGAAGCGCGTTTTCATCATGGACGACTGCCAGGCGCTCATGCCGAACTTCCTGCGGTTCGTCAAGGGTGTCGTCGACGCGCACGACCTGTCGCTGAACATCTCCCGCGAGATCCTCCAGCAGGACCGCCAGATCCAGCTGGTTCGCCGCCGGCTGGTGAAAAAGGTGCTCTCGACGGTCCGCGGCCTGCAGACGGACGACGCCGAGCGCTACCGGACCTTCTGGAAGGAGTTCGGGCCCGTCGTCAAGGAGGGGCTGCTGGACGACGTCGACAACCAGGAGGCGATCCTGGAGATCGTCTCCTGCGCCTCGACGCGCGACCCGGAGCAGACGACGACCCTGCGGGAGTACGTCGACCGGATGAAGGACGGCCAGGACGACATCTACTACATGACCGGCGACTCCCGGTTGATGATCGAGAAGTCGCCACACATGGAGGCCTTCCTCGCCAGGGGGTATGAGGTGCTGCTCCTGACAGACCCGGTCGACGAGGTGTGGGTCGAGCGGGTGGCGCGGTTCGACGGCAAGCCACTGCGGTCGATCGCCAAGGGCCAGGTCGATCTCGGCACGGCCGACGAGAAGGAGAGCACCGAGCCCGAACGGGAGCAGCAGCGGAAGGACTTCGCCGAGCTGCTCTCCTGGCTGACCAGAACCCTGCACGAGCAGGTGAAGGAGGTCCGCCTCTCCTCACGCCTCACCACGTCGCCGGCCTGCATCGTGGGGGACACCCACGACATCACGCCGACCCTGGAGAAGATGTACCGCTCCATGGGGCAGAACGTGCCGCACTCCAAGCGCATCCTGGAGCTCAATCCGACGCATCCCCTGGTGGAGGGGCTACGGAAGGCCCACGAGCAGGACGCGAGCTCCGACGTTCTCAGCGAGACGGCGGAGCTGCTGTACGGGATGGCGCTGCTGGCCGAGGGCGGGGAGCTCGCCGACCCGTCCCGCTTCACCCGCATTCTCGCCGACCGGCTCGCGAACACCCTGTAGGGGGCGTGCACCCGAAACCACGGTGAAGCTCCGCGGGCCCAGGCTCGCGCAGCCGACCTCGGCGCCGGCGACATGCTCGGCGCCGGGGTCGCCCGTCCGAGGAACAACTGAGGCAGACCTCGGATGACCGGCTCGCTTCGTCCGGTACGAGTCAGCGTGCAGGTCCGGGCCCGAGGCGACGGCGACCGCCGTCGCCTCGGACGCCCGCCTGCGCAGCGGTCGGCTAACTCTCATCCGGGTGGCTGATACCGCGCAGGATGACGGTCACTCGATCACGGAGCGTCTGGCGCAGCCAGGAGGCGGAGCGGTCTCCCGCCCCCCAGCGGGTGATTGCTTCCATTGTCACGGCCGTCATCATCGCGGCGACTTCTTCCACATCGATCTGCTCGCCAAGCTCGCCGCGTTCCCTACCGTGGCGGAGGAGGGATTCGAAGGCGACACTCAGGCGAGGGATCGCCAGGGTTCCATCATCCGGCCGCCCCACGAAGCCAAGGGCGCCGGCCCGCAGCGCGGCCCCCCTGGGCGCGCGAACAACGCGTCGAGCCATCGAGGTCATCACCTGCTCGCTCAACGAGCGCAGGGGGACACCTCGCGCGGTTCCAGCCTCAACCTCGTCGATCATCGCCTGGATCGTCGCCGAGCTCATCTCAAGGAGAATCGCCTCCTTGTTGGGAAAATGGAAATAGAAGGTTCCCTTGCTGACCCCGGCTGCGTGAGCGATATCAGCTACAGTGCTCGCTTCGTACGCCGCATCGAAGTCACCCTCGCTCCAAAGACGAAGGGCGGCGCGAGTGAGGGCCAGACGACTCTCCCGTGACCTGGTGTTCACAAGCGTCGCCCGCTGGCGGGGCGGGGTACGCGTTCGGCCGGGTTCCATCACGGGAATCATACGCAGCGCGGACCGCGACCATTCCGATCTTGCAGGACACCCCTTCTCGGATCGCGGGATGGTTCCCGGACAAGTCGGGGGCCGGGCAGGTGGGGCAGCCAGGCAGGTGGGGCGGAGGCGTGCCGTCAGGGGCACCCCGCCGCTCCGACGTGGTGGTCGTCCCGCAGTTGCTGCGCCAGCGCGCCGAGGTCCCCGCCGAGGACGGCGGCCATCCGAGCGGGCACGTCTGGTTCGGGGCCGACCGGACGGCGACGGCAGGCCAGCCGTATCATCGACGAGCGCCCGGGCGGCCCAAGCCGGAACCTCGCGTTCCTGCTCGGAGTCGAGCCCGCGGATGTCGCGCAGCACGACCTGTGCCTCCCAGCCGACCTGCCGACGCCGGTCACCGCGTTCACGGTGTCGGCCATCCCTGGCCGGATGCCGGGTCGTTCGTCAGGCACGCATGTTGGCGCCGCCGTCGATCGCCCAGACCTGACCGTTGATCCATTCGGCGTCGTCCGAGAGCAGGAAGGACACAACGGCGGCCAGATCGCTCGGGCGGCCCAGCCTGGTGGTGGGGACCTCCTTCAGGAACCTTTCCTGGAGCGCGACGTCGTTCTGGACCTCCTGCGTCTCACCCATCACCAGACCCGGCATCACCCCGTTGCAGCGCACGCCCCTGGATCCCCAGTTCCCGGCGACGTGCCGCGTGAGCGCATTGACCGCCGATTTCGAGGCCGCATAGGCGGGCCGGAGACGGTCGCCTGCGCTGACCGCCGCACCGGACGAGGTGTTGACGATGCCACCGCCACCGTTCGCGAGCAGATGAGGCAGGACGGCGCGAATGGTCCGCACGAACCCGACCACGTTGACGTCCAGTGTTCGATGCCACACGTCGAGATCGGTGTCCAGTACCGACTTGTCCCGCCCGAGGTTGCCGGGCGACAGGTCCGCGCCGACGTTGAACAGGCCGTGGACGGCGCCGAACTCCTCCAGCGTCGTATCGACCATCTCATTGACCGAGCGCTCGTCGGCGAGGTCGAAGTAGACAGCGACCGCACTGCCGCCGGCCTCGTTTATCTTGCTGACGGTGCTCTGCGCTCCGGCGAGGTTGATGTCGCCAACTACTACCTTGGCACTCTCCTCGGCGAGCCTTTTTGCCGCCCCCGCACCGATTCCGGTGGCCCCGCCCGCCACGATGAAGACCTTGTCCGCCAGTCCGCGCATCTCACTGCTCCCGCACTCTGGTACTGAAAAGCCATTCCCCCGCGTGTCGTCGCGCCAGGATCATCGGCCGCGCCCCTGGCGCGACGACAGCACATACCGTCCAATCGCCCAGCGATCAGATCATCCCATCCACTGACCGCCCGCGACGTCGATGGTCTGACCGCACATGTAGTCGGCGGCCTCCGAGCAGAGGTACGCGACCATGTTGGCGACCTCTTCCGGCAGGCAGACCCGGCCCAGCTGCACCTGGTTCTTCAGCGCATCGATGATGGACTTCCGGCCCGCGAGCTGCGCCTCGTTCTGCGGCTCGAAGAGCATCGCCTTCATCTCGGACTTGATCATGATACCCGGAGCCACACCAAGCACGTTGACGCCACGGGACGCGACCTCGTGCGCGAGATTACGGGTGAAACCGATGACCCCGGCCTTGCACGAACAGTAGACCGTCAGGCCGGGCTGCTGAATCCGCCCACCCACCGCCCCGATATTGATGATCTTCCCTGAGCCCTGGGGCAGCAGGTACTCCAGCGCCGCGTGCGCGCCGTACATCATCATGGTCAGGCTACCCAGGACGGTCCGGTCGATCTCTTCCTTCGTGTGCTTCTCGAAGGCCCCGGCGGCCACCATGACCGGGTTGTTCACCATGATGTCCAGGCCGCCGAGCGCCTCCCGGCTCTCCCGCACCGCCCGATGGACCTGGTCCCAGTCCGACATGTCCGCGCGGATCGGAACGGTCTTCACGCCCCAGCGCTTCGTGATCTCCCCCGCGCGCCGCTCGACCTTCTCGAAGGTCCGGCCGACCAGCGCGATATCGGCACCGGAACCAGCCAGCCGATTGGCGATCGCATGACCTAATCCGTCACCCCCCGCACCGATGACAATCGCCTTCTGGCCACTCAGGTCCAGCAGCTCACTTACCCGCTTGTCGATGATATGGGTGGGCAGCCGGTCCAGCCCCAGCGCCTGAGTCAGGTACTGCGTATCCGAATCCATGAGATCCCCTATCGCCGACCCAAAGAAAAGGTTTTATCCAGCACAGCAAGGCGCACCATCTCGTCTGGTTCCAAGGATGTTACGGCCATACCGCCGGAGCATGCCAATACAAATTTCGACGCCTGGGTATACCGGTTCGGCATGACTGGTGTAGCATGCGTGCCATGGACACACATCGCCTCAGATACTTCTTACAAGTCGCCGACGAAGGATCGATCAATCGCGCCGCGAGCGTGCTGGGGATCGCTCAACCCGCACTGAGCCGTCAGGTCCGACTCCTCGAGGAGGACCTCGGCGTCACACTGTTCCGGCGAACAGCTCGCGGTGTGCAACTGACAGAAGAGGGAGAACGGCTGCGCGCCACCACGACGGCGCCGCTGCGTCAGCTGGAGCTCGCTATGCGATACGTCGGGTCCCGCCTGGCGCGAGTTGAGCGGGCGCTGAATATCGGCCTGCCGACGACCGCCGCCTGCGTGCTGGCCGCACCGTTACTGGACAGCCTGAGCATGGTTTTTCCCAAAGTCGACTTCCAGGTGCGCGTCGGGAGTACCGACGAACTCGTCGACGGCATGTTGAAGGGCTCCGTCGATATCGCCGTGATCCATCCCGTCCTGGACGGCCGACTGTTCCAGGAGGAGCTACTGGTGGAGGATCTTGTCGTTGTCGGGGGCGCCGCGTCGGACCTCATGCCTGGCCGAGCGATCGGATTCGCCGAGCTCGCCGACTTCCCGCTCGTCCTGCCGGCCTCCCAGACCGGAATCCGCAACAGTCTCGAGAACACGGCGCTGAAGCTCAAGCTGAAACTGACGTCCAGATTCGCGACCGACTCACTTCAGGTGGCAAAGGATCTCATCGCCGCAGGCCGCGGATACGGAATTCTCCCGCTTTCCGCCTGCGCTACCGAAATCGAGAACAAAAGGCTGCGCTACGCCCCGCTTCGCGATCCCGCACTCACGCAACAGCTGGGCACCGGCACCACGTCCCACCTGGAACTGCCGCGCGGTTTCGCGACGAAGGTCGGCCAGGTCATCCGCGACGAGGCGGAGCGGCTCGTCGGGTCCGGCGTGTGGGCAGCGCGGATCTCCCCGCCACAGCGGGGGGCCTGATCTCGGCTGCCCGCGCGCGGCTTTCGCCGCTCCGGGCCCCACGGCTTGCGCAGGGCCCGGTCCGACGGTCAGGCCTTTACCTGCGCCGCTGCCTGTTCCGCCGGCTCGCGGCGCAGGACCGAAGGGTCGATGGCTCCCCGCCGGAGTCACGCCGCGGCGCCGGCTGGCGCGTCCGCCAGCCGTTCCACGACCGGCGCGAAGGATTCGGGGCTCGCACCGAGCGGCGTTGTGAAGTAACTGATCCCGAACCGGTCACGGACGTCCAGGATTTTCCGGCAGACGTCGTCCAGCGAACCGATGGCGACCATCGGCGACGAGCCGAGGTCCGCTCGCGACGGGACGGCGCCCCCGGACGATCCTCGGACCTGCCGGCCAAAGCTCTGGAAGCAGGTCTCGAACGCCGCTTCCGGATCATCGGTGATCGTCACGTTCAGCAGTTGGGCTCCCAGCTCGATGTCGCCGAAGCGGTCCCCGGCGGCAGCGCGGACCCAGCCGATTCTCTCCTCGTAGGCCTCGCCGCTGAACGGATGCGGTTCGGCCGGCCGGACCTCCTGCGGAAGCCGGGGCATGATCTGCACGATGTCGGCGTGGCGCCCGGCGACCGAGAGCAGTTTGCGGCCACCGCCACCGATCATGATCGGCGGGTGCGGGCGCTGCAGAGGTCGTGGGGTGCCACGAAGAGCATCAATCGTGAAGTTCGCGCCTGAGTAGCTGAACGGAGCGTCTCCGAACAGGCCTTTCAGGATGATGACCACTTCCTCGAGCCGCGCGATCCGCGCGGCGGCCGGGTCGTACCGGATGCCGGCCTGTTGGTACTCGGCCTGCATCCATCCCGCGCCGAGCCCCACCTGCAGACGCCCCTGGGACAGCACGTCCAGGGTGGCGAGCTCCTTGGCTAGGACGGCGGGATGCCGTAGATCCTGGTTGAGGACAGTCTGGGTCAGCCGCAGCGTGCTGGTCGCGTCGGCGACCGCCTGGAGCGCGATCAGCGGAGCGTACCGGATCATGAAATGGTCGGCGAGAGCGAAGGTCGAATAGCCGAGACGCTCGATGGCCTGCCCGGCCTCCCGGAGCTCCGAGAGGTCGGAGATCCGGCCCGGGCCGGTGTTGAACCGGATCGGCCGCGCCGGTGACGGATGAGCCTCGCTCGGCTCGCCCGTTACCGGCATCCTCGGCCTCGGCCTCGGGTGGGCCTTCGCGGGCTCCGCTATCACTCGTCCCGCTCTCCGCTCCAGCGGCATCGACTGCGCTAGGGGGCCACCTCACCGTTCACACGCCCCGGCGCGGCGCCGACGTCCGCGGAGCACGCCGTCAGTTGGGAGATCCGACACAATCTGACACCAACATCAACATGCGACGGTAGTCGCATCCTGGTCGAGCAGCAAGAGCTGCCGCCCGGCGCCTCCCGGTAGCCGTGCGTCGGGAGGCCGGCGAGATAGCTCTGCGGGGTCTTGTCATAGCGGGTGGCGATGCCTCGCCAGGCCTTCAGCTTGTTGATCAGGCGCTCGAATTGCCGCCGCAACCGCTCGGGGTACAGGCCGAGCCTGCCGATCGGCAGGTAGGGCTCGATGAACTCCCACTCCTCGTCCGTCAGTTGCACCCGCGTCATGCAGGACGATCTACCGGATCAGGCCCCGCCACGAGAGCGAATCCCACAGATAGATCACAACTGGATACACGCCCTAGCGGGATCCTCGAGTAGCACACCTTCACAGCTCAGGAAGGGAGATCTCCCATTCGGTCAGGTCGTCGTCCTCGAGGATCGCCCACTCGTCTTCCGCAGCGCCCTGCTGATCCTGAAGGCCCGTGGTGGGCGCCTGACCGGATCCAGTCGAGCCGACCGAACACTGCTGACCAGACACGACGATCGCCGGTCGAGGACCTGCGACAGCGGCCGTGTCGGCGGCGGCCGGGGCGTTGATCGTGGTTCCCCCGATGTTGCCGGAGTTACCGGACCCGCCGACGGTGGTCCCGCCCGCGGCGATCCCCCCGAATGCGGCAGTCGTACCGCCGGCCGTGTTCCCCGTTCCACCGACGATTCCGGTGCCGCCCACAGTCGGCCCAAGGCCGCCGATCGTGAGACTTCCGATGATCAGGTTGACCGCCCGCTTTTCATCGAACCAGTCGTCCTCGAACCAGTCGTCCCCGTCCGAGTCCACCGCCCCACCGGCCGGATCCACGAGGCATGGGCCGGCCTGCGACTGCGACCACGCCGCCGTCGTGGCTTCATCAGCGGGAACGAGCTGATAGCACGTCACACCGTTTCCGGTGTTCCCGGGCACTCCGCCACCGCTTCCCCAGCAAATCGGAGCCGCAGCCGAGCTCGCCCCCTTCTTTCCCTCCTTCGACGGATTGGCGGAAACAGTACTCGCCGACGCAGGAGTCGCCAACAGCAGGGCTGCCGCGGACAGTCCGCCGGTAAGAAACACGCTTCTCGAGTATCTCCCGATATCCATTTGGCTCCTTGTTCGAGCGAAGGTCCAGGACCAGCACCGCGCGATGGTAGCCAGTGAATCTCCGGCCACGCCGGCAACCCTGCTACCCGCGTGTCGATGACGATCTGGGCCATCAGCGCATCGGAACGTAGGGTTTCGGTCCGCAGGCGGTCGCCTCACCCGAAGTCCACTGAGCGTCGAACATCACCTCGGCCGCGTCGCGAACTCGTAGGCCGCACTGGAGGGGATTTCAGGCACGTATCGTCACGACGACGGCATGGTGGAACCGCCGAACCCGAACCACCTGTGGATCGGCGCGGGCCCGGCGTGGACCGTGTTCGTCGCCGGACGTTGTCCGGCGAGGTGGAATGGCCTTTTCCCGGTTCTCTGCGGCTTTGAAGGTTGTCGCGGCGCGGATCGGCATCCAGGCGGCTGCCCGGTTTCCCGCACGTTGCGCTGGACGGTGGCGATACAGCTCGCGGGATACGGGTCGGCTTCCACGATCCGGTAGACCATCGACCGGGGCCAGGGCGGCGGACGACGTGTCTATGCCCACAGGGTCAGGTCGCCCGCGAGATCAGTAACCGGACTTCGACCCGTAGTAGGTAGGCTGACGCGGAGAGTAGTGCTCCTCGAGCGCGGCTACTTCCTTGTCCCTGAGGTCGATGTCCAGGGCAGCGACCGCGTCCGCCAGGTGGTGTGGTTTCGTCGCGCCGACGATCGGCGCGGTGACGACAGGATTCTTCAGCACCCAGGCCATCGCGATCTGTGCCATGGAGACGCCTCGCGTCTCCGCGATCTGCTGCACCGCGTCGACCGTGCCTCGGTCGCTGTCGAGGAAAAGGGGCCTGCCCGATCCGTCGGTCGTCGGATTGGACGACCCACGAGTCGTGCTCACATCACCCCACGGCCGGGTGAGGAGTCCCGCGGCGAGCGGGCTCCACGGAAGGCTGCCCACGCCCTGGTCGGCGAGCAGCCCGAACATCTCGCGCTCCTCCTCGCGCGCCACAAGGCTGTACTGATCCTGCATCGAAATGAATTTGGTCCAGCCGTGCAGATCAGCGGTGTACTGCATCTTGGAGAACTGCCAGGCCCACATCGACGAGGCGCCCAGATAGCGAACCTTCCCCGCCTTCACGATGTCGTGGAGAGCTTCCATTGTCTCCTCGACCGGCGTCTCCGGATCGAACCTGTGGATCTGGTACAGGTCGACATAGTCGGTGCCGAGGCGGCGCAGGGAGGCGTCGATCTGCTCGAACACCGCGCGGCGGGAAAGACCGCCTCCGCCAGGCCCCTGGCTCATCGGGGCGAACAGCTTCGTGGCAATGACGACCTGGTCACGGCTCGTGTAGCGCCCGATCGCCTCTCCGGTGATCTCCTCGGAGGTGCCCACACCGTAGATGTTCGCGGTGTCCCAGAGCGTGATGCCGAGCTCGACGGCCTGCCGGAAGATCGGCTCCGCCGCGTCCGTGTCGAGCGCCCAGTTTCGCCCGGTGTTGGGCTTGCCAAAGCTCATGCAGCCGAGCGCTATGCGACTGACCTTCAATCCTGATGATCCCAGCCGGGTGTACTCCATGTGCTCATCCAACACCGGTACCCACCGCTGCCGGGAGGCACCGCCAGTGCCCCCCAGCCTGACCGGAAGCGAGATTTTCCCCTGATATACAGGCGGAAAATCCGGTGCACCGTGCCGTGCCGGGGCCGTGCCGGGCCGGGCCGGGCGGCGCTCAGCTCGATTCCCGGCTGCGGCCGATACGCGGGTAGAACCCGCTACGCGGTGGCGACGGAGATCGATTTGACGTCGAGGTAGCCCTCGAGGCCCTCACGGCCGAGCTCACGGCCGTAGCCGCTGGCCTTCACTCCCCCGAAGGGAGCCGCGGGGTCCATGGAGTAGCCCTGGTTCACGCCGAAGGTACCGGCCCGGACCCGGCCCGCCACCTCGAGCCCATGCTCGGTGTCCGCGGTGAACACGGAGCCGGCCAGGCCGTACTCCGAGTCGTTGGCGATGCGAACGGCCTCGTCCTCGTCGCCGTAGGGGATGACGACGAGCACCGGGCCGAAGATCTCCTCCCGGGCGATCGTCATCGAGTTGTCCACCTCACTGAAGACGGTCGGTCGCACGTACCATCCACGATCGATCCCGTCGGGCAGATCGGTGCCGCCGACGACGAGCCGGGCGCCCTCCCGCACGCCGGTGTCGATGTACCGGCGGACCCGTTCCTGCTGACGCCTGGCCACGAGCGGGCCCATCTCGGTCGCGGGATCGGCCGGATCGCCGATTCTGATGGCCGACAGGGTTGCCGCGAGCGCATCGGCGTAGTCGCCGACGCGGCTCGTGGGCACGAGTACCCGGGTGAGGGAGTTGCAGATCTGCCCGGCCATGCCCATGCCCGAGAGGCGGACGGCGCGCGCCACGGTGGCCGGGTCGGCGTCGTCCAAAGCGATGGCCGCCGACTTCCCCCCGAGCTCGAGGCTGACCTTGGTGAGGTTGGGAGCGCATGCCGCCGCCACCTGCCTGCCGGCCGCCGTCGAGCCGGTGAAGGAGACCTTGTCAATGCCGGGGTGGGCGACGAGGTAGGCGCTCACCTCACGGTCGGCGGGGATGACGTTGACGACGCCCGGCGGCAGGCCGACCTGGTCGAGCAGGTCGGCGAAGAACAGCGCGTCGAGCGACGACTCGGGCGCCGGCTTGAGCACGACGGTGCAGCCGGCGAGAAGCGCCGGGACGACCTTGGTGACGGTCAGGAACTGCGGCATGTTCCAGGGGACCACCGCGGCGACGACGCCCACGGGCTCCTTGCGCAGGATGATGTCCTGGCCGTATACGCCTGGCCGCTTCTCCTGCCAGGAGTAGCCGGCCGCTGTGTCGGCCAGCGCGGTCATCAGCGCCCCGGGCAGGGCGACCTGCGCGCGTCTGGCGAACGAGATCGGCGCGCCCAGCTCTGCGGTGATGAGCTCGGCCAGCCCGTCGCGATGCCCGCGGTAGAGCGTGGCCAGCCGCCGGATCACCTCGACCCGCTCGGCCGGATCGGTCCGCGGCCACGGCCCCTCGTCAAAGGCCCGCCGCGCCGCGGCGACGGCGCGGTCGACGTCCTCCGTGCTCGCCGCGGCGACGCGACCGATCAGCTTCTCGGTGTGCGGCGAGGTCACCTCGATCCTGCTGTCGGTGCTCGGCGCGACCCATGCGCCTCCGACGAACATCTGCTCCCGCTCCCACATGAGTGCTCCCTGCGCCGACGCCAACACCCTGAACCGCGATCTTTGGGACACGGTCAGCTTCCCGGTTCTCCACGTGCCGGCGCCACATCTGCTGCCCGGCTCATGTCCTTCCGCGCACCAGGTCGATGCTCCAGGCTCCGCACCGTGTTCCGGTGGAGGCCGACTGGTCGCGCGCGGAGGTGAACGTGACCCAGCGTGGCGATGTCGAACACATCGCCCTGTCCGGTGCCGGGGACCTCGACGCGGCCGCGATCCAGATCCGCCGGTTCCCGTCGCTTGACTAAGAAAGATCACGCCGGCAGCAGAAGGCCAGCTCACGGGCCTAAGCCCGCTTTTGGAGCCGCGGAGGCCCCCGCGGGACGACACGTCCCCGAAGGCCGCCGGCCGACCGTCCCGCCGACGGCGAACGGGGGCGCCGCACGCATCGGATATCGCACCGAGCGGTGGCGCGGGTAGCACAGCGAGGTGTTCTTTTGCCACACACAAATGACTTCCCGATGAATCAAAGGAAAAGCGGAGCCTACGAACTCGAAACCTGAGATCCACGACACAGCCGTCTGGTCCCGCACGGACCAACTGACCGCAGGCAAGGCCGCCTGTCTTGGTATCGTCGGGGCGCACCTGCCGACCATTCAGACGGCCGGCGGACGGATCACCGTTCAGAGGCAGCGCTCCACGGGAGATTCACCAGTGACCGGGATGCCACGTTCACGGCGCGTGTGACACGCGAAACTTCCCGGTCCCGTTTTTCTTTCGAGACCATCATCCAGGGGGCCCGATGTTCTCCCGTCGTCGAATGTTGTGCTCGGTGCTGGCCGCGGTTTCCGTCGGCGCGGCGGGTCTCCTCGCCGGCTGTTCGTCGCCCGAGGCCAGCGCGGCGACCGGCTGCGCCGCACCGGGTGTGGGCGCCCAGCAGATCGATCTCGGTGTGCTGTACCCGGACACCGGGCCGGCCGCGGAGCGTTCCGACGCCGTCCGGGGCGGGATCGACGCCCGCATCGGTGAGGTGAACGCGGCCGGGGGCGTGCACGGCCGCAAGGTCGTCTACCAGTGGCGCGACGACAAGGGGTCCGCCACGGAGAACGCGATGGGCGCCCGCGACCTTGTCGAGCACCAGAACGTCTTCGGTCTCATCGAGCTGTCCGTCGCGGCCTCAGGAAGCGCGCGCTACCTCGCCGACCAGGGAGTTCCCGTGACGGGCCTGGCCCACGAGCAGGTCTGGTCGACGATGCGGAACATGTTCGCCTTCACCTATGGGACCGGCGTCGCCGTCGACACCCAGGGCCAGTTCGTGCGTTCCCAGGGGGGCCGGCGCGCGGTGATCCTGCAGCCCGCGCTGTCCGCGGGCATCTCGGATACCGCCGACAAGTACGCGCGCAGCCTCGCCGCCAGCGGAATACCCGTGGTCGACACGGTGAGCTTCACCCCGAACGTCGACAACCCGGCCGCGGCGGCCTCCAGGATCGTCGCGGCGAAGGCGGACACGGTCATCGGCCTCATCCCGCCGGACAGCCTCGTCGGCATCCTGAGCACACTACGGCAGGCCGGCCACCCGCCGAAGGTCGTCCTTTCCGGCAACGGCTACGACAAGGGGTTCCTGAAGACCTTCGGCGCGCAGGCGGCGGGAATCACCGTGCCGCTCGTCTACCGGCCACTGGAGCTCGGCGGCCCGGCGATCCGGACCTACCTGGAGGCGATGAACCGGTACGCGCCGCAGGTCGCCCAGCCCGAGAACGACAGCTCGGTGCTCGCCTACATCAGCACCGACATGTTCCTGGAGGGCCTGCGCCTCGCCGACGCCTGCCCGACGCGTCAGGGCTTCATCGACCGGCTGCGCGCCCAGAACAGCTACGCCGCCGGTGGCCTGATCAGCCCGATCAGCTTCCGGACGGGCGCGGGCCGGCCCACCACGTGCTACTCGTTCGTCCAGGTCAACGGCTCGGGCGACGCGTTCCTCGTCGTCGAGCCGGGCCTGTGCGGCAACACGCTCTGATCTTCGTTCCAGGAGCGCCACGGTTTCCGCGCCCGCCCGCCGAGGGTGGACCGACGGAGGCGGAAACAGATCAACGGATCAACGGATCAGTGCAAGCCGAGCCCGTCCAGCAGCCGCTCGCTCTCGGTCCAGAGGCGGGCGGCGGCGGCATCGTCCCGCGCGGCTTCGGCGGGTAGCTCCTCCGCCCTGCGATGGAAGTAGCGCCCGCCGGTGCGGCCGCCTTCGGGCTCGGTGGCCAGCCAGGCCAGCGTCTCCGCCGGTTCGTCGGGTGGCACCGTGTCGGCCGCGGCCATGTGCGCCCGCATCGCCGCGTCGCCGTGCGCGCTGAAGTTGCTGGCCACGACGCCGGGATGCATGGCCTGGGCGACGATCCCGTCCGGCCCGGCCCGCCGGGCCAGCTCGCGGGTGAACAGGATGTTGGCGAGCTTGGCCCGGCAGTAGGCGACGGCGGGACGGAACTCGCCGAGGCTCTGCAGATCGTCCCAGTCGAGCCCGTCAACCGCGCGGTGGCCGCTCGACGACACGGCGATCACCCGCGTCGATCCGGCGGGCAGGCTGGCCGCGCTCGCCCGCAGCAGGGGCGTGAGCTCCCGGGTCAGCAGGAACGGGGCGAGGTGGTTGACGGCGAAGGTCGCCTCGGTGCCCTCCGCGCTGATGATCTGCCGGTCTCGCACGCCGCCGGCGTTGTTGATGAGGACGTCGAGGCGCGGGGTGAGGTGCTGGATCTCGCCGGCGACGCGCCGGACGTCCGCCATGAGGGTGAAGTCGCCGCGCAGCATCGTGAAGCCGCCGTCCTCGCGCGCCGCCGCGGCGATCTCGGCCTCGGCGGCGGCGCTGCGTACCGGATCTCGGCCGACGCCGATCACCTGCCAGCCCTGCTCGGCGAGAGTGCGGGCGGTCGCCCGGCCTATCCCCGAACTGGCGCCCGTGACGACGGCGACGGGCCGGTCTGCGTAAGGCGGCAAGGACATCTCCATCAGGTCGGCGGGGCCGGAGGCCGTCGCGGAGCAGGCGAACGGTGGCGTGCCGCACCGCGGCCCGGAGCAGTGGGGCCTTGTCCGCGCAGCGGGCGTAGATCGCGCGCCCGGCCATAATGACACCCACAAGGTGTCATTTGTCAAGCCCGACAGCACCTGATCACGGCCGGCCCGTCGACCGCCCGTGATCGACAACGGGTGTCCGCGAACAGAACGGATGCCTACATGCGGGCAGATACCGTCGAGGGGGTGCACCGGACGGGCTGGACAGCTCGGCGTTGCTCCATGGCCCGGCGGCAATCGATTGGAGACTTCCGTTCTGTGAGCATCCTCGACGACGCCCGCGAGGGCATGGACCTCGACGTCCGACCGCAGGACGACCTGTTCGGCCACGTGAACGGCCGGTGGCTCGCCGAGACGGAGATCCCGTCCGACCGGTCGAGCTGGGGCCCGTTCGTGCAGCTGGCCGATGACGCCGAGCGGCAGGTCCGCGACATCATCACCGACCTCGCCGCGCGGGACCCGGCCACCCAGGGCGAGGACGCGCGGAAGATCGGCGACCTCTACAACTCCTTCATGGACACCGAGGCGATCGAGGCGCTCGGCCTGGGCCCGGTGCGGCCGCTGCTGGACGGCGCGCGCGGGCTGAGCGACGTCCGCGGCCTCGCCGCGTTCCTCGGCGAGCTCGAGCGGATCGGCGGCGCCGGACTGTTCGGCTCCTACGTCGACACCGACGACCGCAACTCCGACCGCTACCTGTTCCACCTGCGCCAGGGCGGCCTCGGCCTGCCGGACGAGTCGTACTACCACGACGACAAGTTCGCCGAGACCCGCCAGAAGTACGTCGACTACCTGACCCGGATGCTCGGGCTGGGCGGGCACCCCGACCCCGAGGGCGCCGCGCAGCGGATCCTCGACGTGGAAACCCTGCTCGCGAAGGGCCACTGGGAGCGGGCCGAGACCCGCGACGTCCAGAAGACCTACAACCTGATGACGGGCGGACAGCTGGCCGCGCTCTGCCCGGCGTTCGACTGGGACGCCTACGTCACCGGCCTCGGTGGGTCGCTGACCGGCCCGAACGCCACGCTGGCGGAGGCATGCGTACGGCAGCCGTCGTTCTTCGAGCACCTGTCGACCGTGCTGACCGACACGCCGGTCGAGGTGTGGCGCGACTGGCTGGTCAGCCGCGTGCTGCGCTCGGCCGCGGCCTACCTGCCCGACGTGTTCACCGAGACCCACTTCGACTTCTACGGACGCACGCTCAGCGGCACGCCCGAGCTGCGGGCCCGCTGGAAGCGCGCGGTGGCGTTCGTCGAGGGCGCGATCGGGGAGTCCGTCGGCAGGGAGTACGTCGCCCGGCACTTCCCGCCGCGCGCCAAGGCGCAGATGGACGACCTCGTCGCGAACCTGCTCGCGGCCTACCACTCGTCGATCTCCCAGCTGGACTGGATGACGGAGGAGACCAAGCAGCGGGCGTACGAGAAGCTCGAGACGTTCCGGCCGAAGATCGGCTACCCCGACCGGTTCCGGGACTACTCGGCGCTGCCGGTGCGCCGCGGCGACCTGATGGGCAACGCCCGCGCCGCCGCCGCGTTCGAGACCGACCGGGAGCTGGCCAAGATCGGCTCGCCGGTGGACCGCGACGAGTGGTTCATGCTCCCGCAGACCGTCAACGCCTACTACAACCCGGGCACCAACGAGATCTGCTTCCCGGCCGCCATTCTCCAGAAGCCGTTCTTCAGCCCGGACGGCCACCCGGCCGAGAACTACGGCGGCATCGGCGCGGTGATCGGCCACGAGGTCGGTCACGGCTTCGACGACCAGGGCGCGCAGTACGACGGCGCCGGCAACCTCAACGACTGGTGGACGCCCGCCGACAAGGCGGCCTTCGAGGTGAAGTCGAAGACGCTGGTCGAGCAGTACAACGGGTTCGAGTCACGCAACCTGCCGGGCGAGAAGGTGAACGGCGCCCTCACCGTGGGCGAGAACATCGGCGACCTCGGCGGCCTGACCATCGCCCACCAGGCCTACGTCATCTCCCAGGGCGGCGAGGCGTCGCGGGAGGACCGACGTCGGCTGTTCATGAACTGGGCCTATGTGTGGCGCAGCAAGCGCCGGCTCGAGCTCGAGCGGCAGTACCTCACCACCGACCCGCACAGCCCGCCGGACCTGCGCGCCAACATCGTGCGCAACCTCGACGAGTTCCACGACGTCTTCGGCACCGAGCCCGGCGACGGGCTGTGGCTGGACCCGGCCGACCGGGTCCGCATCTGGTAGGCGTTCCGCGTTCGGACTGTTCACCGGCATCGCGCCCGCGGGTTTCGGCCCGCGGGCGCACCTCCGGCCCGCCGCCGAGGTACCCGCCCCCCGCCGTGGGGTCCGCGCCGAAGGGGTCAGGCGGAAGCGCTCGGGCGCTGGCTCAGCCTCCCGCTGACGGGTTCAGCACAGCCTGCGCCACGACGAAGGCCGCCACGGCGAAGACCAGGTAGGCGAACCAACGGCGCAACCGGTCGGCGGGCAGCCGGTCGGCCACGCGCCCGGCACCCAGCGCACCGACCACTGCCGCGCCGGTGAACGCCGCCACGACGGGAACATCCAGCGCACCGTCCCCGGCGTGTGCGGCGAACCCGGCCACCGCGTTCGTCACGATCACGACCAGCGAGGTGCCGACCGCGGCCGGCATCGGCAGGCCCAGCAGCAGGACCAGGGCCGGGATGATGAGAAAGCCGCCGCCGACCCCGAACAGGCCGGTCAGGAACCCCACGCCCAGGCCGGCGCCGAGCGCTTTGGGGAGGCAGCCGCGCCAGTTCGTCCCGCCGCTGGGCAACGCGCAGTCGGCACCGAGCCTGGAGCGCCCCCGCAGCATCTGGGCACCGGCGGCCACCATGAGCGCGGCGAAGCCGATCAGCACGATGGCCGGGTCGAGCCGCCGGTTCACCGCGGCGCCGACGAAGGCCGCGGCCGCGCCGGTCACCCCGAAGACGGCGGCGATCCGCCACCGCACCTGCCCGGCCCGCACGCGAGCCACCGCGGCCGTGGCCGAGGAGATCCCCACAACGAGCAGGGACGCCGGCACCGCCGCGCGCAACGGCAGTCCGGCGCCGTAGACCAGGGCCGGCACGGCCAGGACCGACCCGCCGCCGCCGAACAGCCCGAGCAGCGCACCGACGATCAGGCCCAGTCCCAGCGAAATAGTCATCGGATGCCCGGACCCGAGCCCGGCCGCTCAGGCCCGGTCGCCGGCGAGCGCGGCCAGGACGGATTCCAGATCGGCCCGCGGCCCCCGGTTGTAGGGCAGCCGCGCGAGGAGCATGCCCATCAGACAGGTGTCGGTCAGCGCGGCGATCGTCAGCCCCGCGCCGATCACCGCCGCCAGCCAGGTCACCGGCGGCACCGCCATCCCGACCAGCACCGACGCGAGAACCACCGAACCCGCGATCAGGCGGACCTGGCGTTCCAGCGCCCAGCGCGGGCGGCCGGCACGCACCGGGGCCTGCGCGGCCTGCCAGGCGACGATCCCGCCGTCGAGCACCCGCAGGTTCGCCAGGCCGGCGGCGGCGAGCGCCTGCTCGGCCTGCCGGGCCCGGGCACCGGTACGGCAGACGAGCATCGCGCCCGCGCCGAGGTGGCCACGCAGCTCGTCGCGATGCTTGCGAAGCAGATCGAGCGGCACGTTGCGGGAGCCGGGGATGTGGACGGCCTCGAACTCCCCCGGCGTGCGCACGTCGATCAGGCGCGGTGGCGGGCTTGCCACCGTCATCAGCTCGCGCAGGCTGGCGACGTCGATGTGGGCCGTCCTGGCGGCATCGTGGGTGTTCATTCCGCTCCCTCCCCGGCGACGATCGGCAGGCCGGCGTCGGCGGCAGCTGTGTAGGAGTCGTCGATGAACGCCGCGGTGCGGCCGGCGCGGGCAAGGAGGCTGGCGGCGGCAGCGGCGCGGTACCCGGACCCGCAGTACACCCACACGGCTTCGCCCGGCACCTCCCCGATCCGGCCGGGCAGCTCGGGCAGCGGGATGTGCACGGCCCCGGCGAGGTGTCCGTTCCGCCACTCGTTGCGCAGCCGGACGTCCAGCACGACATCGGGAGCGGGCAGGCCACGCGGCGGACGTCCGGCCAGCGCCGCGGCCAGCTCCGGGTACGTCGCCGAAGGCAGCGGGCCCAGGCTCGACTGGTCGCCCGCGGCCCACTGCTCGGGGGTTCCGGTCGCGGCGGCCGCCGGGCGGTCGATGCCGATGCGGGCCAGCTCCCGCTGTGCCTGGCCGATCTGGGCGTCGGACTCGCCGAGCAGCGTCACCGGCGTCCCCCAGCTCATCAGCCAGCCGAGCCAGGTCGACATCGGACCGTCCAGGCCAAGGCTCAGCGTCCCGGTCAGGTGCCGGTGCGCAAAGGCCTTCCGGGACCGCAGGTCGACCACCCACTCGCCGGCCGTGATCCGGGAGCGCAGCTCGCCCGCGTCGGCGACCCTGACCGGGGTGAGATCCACCAGGTCGGCCCCGCCGGCGTTCCGCGCGCCCATGTGGGCGTAGTAGGCGGGGAACGCGTCCAGGCCGGCGAGGATCTCGGTGACGAAGTCGTCCGCCGCCAGCCGCAGCACCGGATTGATCGTCCGTTCCTGTCCGATGGTCGACGCGGGAACGTCGGACTGGCTGGCCGAGCAGAAGCTGCCGAAGCCGTGCGTCGGCCAGACCTGCGCCCCCTGCGGCAGCAGGTCGGCCAGCCGCCGCGCCGACGCGTGCTGGTGCCGGGCAAGGGTGTGCGCGTGCTGGGTGCCCAGCAGGTCGGTGCGGCCGGTGGTGCCGAACAGCAGCGACCCGCCAGTGAACACCCCGACCGGACCCTTCGGGCCGTGGAGCAGGAACGACAGGTGATGAAAGGTGTGGCCGGGGGTGGCCACCACCGTCATCGCGGCCTCGTCGGAGATCGTGATCTCGTCGCCGTCGGACAGCGGCAGCCGGTCGAAGTGGACGTCGTCGGCCGCCGCCACCCCGTAGCGGGCGCCGGTCACCCGGGCCAGCGCGAGCCCGCCCGAGACGTAGTCGTTGTGCAGATGGGTCTCCACCACGTGACTGATCCGCACGCCGATCCCGCCGGCCAGGGCCAGGATCCGGTCGATGTCACGCTGCGGGTCGACCACCACCGCCAGCCGGCCGTCGTGCGCCAGGTAGCTGCGGTCGCCGAGCATGGAGGTCTCCACGACCTCAACGGCAATCGTCATCTCATCCATCCACCCTTCGTTCACCGCCGGGGATACCCATCCAGATACCCCCGGGGGTATATCGACGACAGAGTTGGGCCATGGCAACGCCGGGAGATGGGCGACACAGCCACCCATCTCCCATCGAGCCGGTCGAGCAGGTAGGGGTCGAGCCGGTCAGCCTGGCGGGCCGACCGACGTCACGCCCTCACGACACGGCTCTCATGACAGGGCGAGGAACAACTTCTCCAGCTGTTCCTCGCTGAGCGGCGGCTGCTCCCCCCGCTCGCGGGCGGCCTGACACTGCCGCATCCCCGTCGCGATGATCTTGAATCCGGCCCGGTCCAGCGCCTTCGAGACCGCGGCGAGCTGGATCAGCACCCGCTCACACTCGTCGCCGTTCTCGATCATGTTGACCACGGCGCCCAACTGACCATGCGCCCGCCGCAACCGCGTCAGCGCATCCGCGAGCACCGTCGCGTTCATCTCCATCCGCCCACCTCCACAACCTCACCCTACATACCCCGGGGGGTATCGCGCGAACGAGGCGGACGGCGACGCTGGCCACCCGATCCCAACGGCTCCGCCCCTGCACTCGTGAGGCCACCGCCACCGCCACCGCGGCCGCGGCCGCTTACGGCGCGAGGTGGTGCTACCGCCGGATCCACGATCCACCGCGTCCCGAAGTCGCCCTGAGAACCCGATGGATACCCCGGTTCCAACACGACGGACATGGCCCCAATATGCCGGAACCTCGCCAGGGGATACGAACCGTCGAGGAGCCGGCGTTCGGCTATCTGTCGGAATTAACCCACTCGCCAGCAAAAGGAGCCGCCGACCGGCCCGTCTGTGGCAGAGTAGACGGACGATACAGAGCTCGTCCAAGCCCGATGGCAGCTGGCGTCGCCGGGGACGCGAAGCCATGGAAGGGCGAAAGGAGCGGCCCAGTTGGTCGACGGCCACGAGGCGAATCTGATCAAAATCAACGCCGGCGACGTCTATGTTTTCAACGGCGCCCACGTCCACGCTGTCGAGCCGAACACGGATGACACTCAGAGCCGAACCACGCTAGGAGCAATGATGGGCTTCATTGACGACCACACCGTCGTCACCTGGAGCTGACAATGCCCCCTTCCGGAGAGCAACCGCCGAACTCTCGGCCCGCCATTCCGCCACCTGCGGACGCGGCTTGGAACGCCAACCGCGTACGCATTGACAGGAAGGCGAGATCATGACCGCACCGCTCAGGCCCATTCCGACCTCCCCACCTGACCACCTCCGCGCCGCCACTCTATATACCCCAGAGGGTATAGGCACAACTACGGATCCGGGCCGCACGCATGAACCGCCGGCGCCGCCCTTCGAGCAGCGCCGACGGTTCAGTTCGCAGTGAGTCTTATTCGCCGCCGTCGAGCGGGAGCTTCGTGTGGTCGGCGAGACCGGCGGCGAGAGCCGCGACGGTGTCGTACTTCCAGATGAAGTTCCCCGGCAGGGATATCCCGAGCCCCGGTTCCAGGCGGGACCGCAGTTCGAGAGCCAGCAGGGAGTCGAAGCCGAGGGACCGTAGCGGGATGTCCGGGTCGAGCACGGACTGGCCCAGCCGGAGGACGGCCCTGAGGTGCTCGGTCAGGTACGCCTCGAAGGCCGTGCGCCGCGGGAGGCCGGGAGCCACCGTGCGTAGCCCGGCCAGGACAGCGCCCGGCCCGTCCGCGACCGCGGTGGCGGCACCCCCGGCGCCCGGAACGGCCACGGCGCCCCCGGCGGCGGCCGACGGGGCGTGCTCGTCGTCGACGAACCGGGCGAACAGCGACGAGGAACGGCCCGTGGCCGGAATCCAGGAGCCCGGCTCGCCGGGGAGCACACCCGCGCGCCGCCGCCCGTGGACGAGCAGCGTCTCCAGCGCGGCGAGCCCGGCCCGCACCGGGATCATCGCGTACCCACGCTCGGCGAAGTCGGTGGCGGCGCCCACCTCGGCCCACGGACCCCAGTTGACGACGGTGGTCGCCAGCCCCTGAGCGCACCGCCAGTCGGCGAAGCCGTCGAGCCAGGAGTTCGCGGCGGCGTACGCGCCCTGCCCGGGGTTGCCGAGCAGGGAGGCCATCGACGAGTAGAGCACGAACCAGTCGAGGTCCGCCCCGGCCGTCGCCTCGTGCAGCCGCCACGCGCCGAACGTCTTCGGATGCCAGACCCGACGCACCTGGTCGGCGGTGATCGTGGTGAGCGTGGCGTCGTCCAGGACCATCGCCGCGTGAACGACGCCACGCAGCCGGCCGCCCCCGGCGGTGGCGGCGGCGACGAGGCGCTCCGCCACCCCGGGCTCGGCGACGTCGCCGAGCACCACCTGGACGTCCGTGCCGCCCGCGACCAGTTTCGCGACGCGCTCCCGGACCGCCTCGGTGGGCTCGGACCGCCCGTTGAGCACCACTCTGGCCGCGCCCTTCTCCGCCAGCCAGGCGGCGGTCTCCAGGCCGACGCCGCGCAGGCCACCGGTGACGATGTACGAGCCGTCCACGCCGACCGGCGACGGCGGCCCGTCGGGCAGCACGGCCTCGGTCACCGCGTCGTCGGGGACCTCGAGCACGACCTTGCCGATGTGCGCGGCACCGGCCATCAGCCGAAACGCATCCGTGGCGGCCTCCAGCGGATAGGTCGTGACAGGCAGCGGCGCGAGCTCGCCGGCGGCGAGCGCCGCCGTCAGCTCCCGCAGCAGCCGGGCGACCCGCTCCGGCTGGTGCCGGTAGAGCTCGATCAGGTTCACCCCGGCGAAGGTGATGCTGTTGCGGAACGGCGCCAGCCCGAGCGCCGAGTCCGCGAGGATGTCGCGCAGCCCGAGCTCGACGAAACGTCCGAAGGGCCGCAGGCACTCCATTCCTGCGCGGATCGCCGGCCCCGACAGCGAGTTGAGCACGACGTCGACGCCCTGCCCGCCGGTCGCGGCCAGGGTCTGCGCGCTGAAGTCGACCGAACGCGAGTCCATGACGTGGGTGATGCCCATGCCGCGCAGATAGGCGCGTTTCTCCGGGGTGCCGGCGGTGGCGAGGACCTCGGCTCCCAGCAGCCGCGCGACGGCGATCGCGGCGAGACCGGTCCCGCCGGTGCCGGAGTGGATCAGCACCCGCTCGCCAGCCCGCAGCTGGGCGACGTCCCGCAGCGCGTACCAGGCGGTGAGGAAGCCGGTGGGGATGCCCGCGGCGGTGGCCGGGTCGAGTCCGACGGGTACAGGCATGGTCAGGTCGGCGTCGATGGTCAGGAACGAGCCGAACGCGCCGCCGTCAGTGAAGTTCACCGCGAGTACCGCGTCGCCGGGCCGGCGGTCGGTGACGCCCGGCCCGACCGCCGTGACCACGCCGGCGCACTCGAAGCCGATCGGTGTCTGCGGCAATGCCCCCAGGCAGATGAGGACGTCCCGGAAGTTCAGGCCGGCGGCCTGGATTCGGACCTCGACCTCGCCGTGCCCGGGTGGGCGCCGGTCGGCGGCGACGAGCCGCAGGTCGTCGAGATTCCCGTTGCCGGGCGGCTGCAGGGCGAACCGGTCGTGGCCGTACCGGACCGTACGCCGCCCGGCGGCACCACGCTCGGCGGCGGTCACCGGCGCGGGGGTCAACCGGGCGACGAAACGGACACCGGCCCGCAGCGCGACCTCGTCATCGGCGGGGCCGGAGCGGGCGCCGTGGACATCGCCGAGCAACTCGGCGGCGACGGCCGCCACATCCGGGCCGGGATCGGCGTCGATGTGGGCGGCGCGCAGCTCGGGGTGTTCCAGCGTGAGCACCCGGAGCAGTCCACGGATCCCGCCGTGATCAAGATCAGGGGCCGCGTTCCCGCCCAGGGCGTGTGCACCTCGGGTCACCACGGTCAGGCCGGGCGGCACTCCGGGCAGCTCGGCCAACGCCGCGGCGACGCCCAGCACCGTCATGGTCCGCTGCTGCGCCCCCGCCGGATCCGGCGGGAACGGCGGGAACGGCGGGCCGGCCAGGGCCGACGGGTCGGCCTGGGCACCGGGCGCTGGCTGCGCGGTCGCGCCGTCGAGGACGACGACCACCCGCCGGCCGACGGCTCCCCCGGCGTCCCCGGTGAGGGACGCCGCCCAGGCCCGCCGGGCGTCGTCGGGACCGGGCAGCGGCTGGACGTCGACGTCCGCCCCGGCGGCGGACAGGGCCGTGCCGAGCGCGCCCACCGAACCGCTCGCGTCGCCGAGCAGCAGCCATCGGCCGGCGGCCCGCGGCTGGGCCGGCTCCGGGCGGGGTGACGGCTCCCAGTCGATCCCGTAGATCCAGCCCCCGGGACCGCCGGACGCCCGGGCGTACCCGGAACCGTCGAGGCGACGCTGGCCGTCCTGGTGGACGAGTCTCATGCCGTCGATGGCGACGACGAGCGCGCCGGCCTCGTCCAGCAGGCGGACCTCGCCGGTGAGAGTGCCCGTCCCGGTGGCGTCCAGGCGGGCGTGGCAGTAGCGCACGGTCGCCGGATCGCCGTGGATCCGGATGCTGTCCGTCCCGGCAGGCAGCACCAGACCACCGGACGCCGAGCCGGCGACCAGGCCGGGCATGCAGGTCAGCAACGTCTGGGCGGCGGCGTCCAGCAGCACGGGGTGCACGGCCAACGCGTCCTCGGTGGCGTACGCCTCGGTCGGGATCCCGATGCCCGCCCAGGCGCTCCTACCGTCTTCGGACAGGTGCAGATCGGACAGCGCCGTGAACGCCGGGCCGTGGTGGATGCCCCGCTCCCGCATCGCCTCGTACAGGCGCGCGGGGCCGACCCGACGAGGATGGGCACCGGCGAGTTCCGCCAGGCCGCCGGCGGCGGTGTCCGGCGGCGGGTCGTCGTCGGCGCACGTGACGGTGGCGGCCATGTGACGGGTCCAGGCGCCGTCACCGGCCCGCGCGTGGATCTCGCACTCCGCCTCGCCGGGGCCGGTGACGGCGACCGTCATCGTGATCTCGGTGTGCTCGCCCAGGTAGAGCACCTCCTCGAAGGCGATGCCGGTGACCCGCACCCGGGCCGGCCCCACCTCGAACACCTCGGCGGCGGCGGTGACCGCCAGCGAGCAGTACGCGGCGCCGGGCAGTACCACGCGGTCGTGTACCAGGTGGTCAGCCAGCCAGGGGATGACCGCGGTCCCGGCGTCGGCCCGCCAGACGTGGCGCAGATGCTCGCCGGGCACCACCAGGTGCTCCCCGGGCAGCGACCGGTCCACGGCCTCCCGGCCGTCGAGCGCCGCCGGCCCGCCACGGCCACCGGCGGCCGCCGGAGCCGCCGCCGGAGCCGCGCGGTCCGCCCAGTGGCGCCGGCGGTCGAAGGAGATCGTCGGCAGGTCCACGAGGTCGCCGGTCGGGTAGAGCACGGACCAGTCCACCGGAACTCCCACGCAGTGCGCGGTCGCGAGACTGGTACGGAAGGCGGCCACGCCGTCCTCGTCGCGACGCAGCGTCGGCAGTACCACCGGCTCCCGCCCGGCCGCGGCGAGGATGTCGGTGACCGACCGGGTGACGACCGGATGCGGGGAGATCTCCACGAAGACCCGGTGCCCGTCGGCCGCGGCCGCGGTCACGGCGTCGCTGAAGCGCACGGTACGGCGCAGGTTCGCGCACCAGTAGGCGGCGTCGAGCTCGTGCTTCCCCCGCGGGTCCTCCGCCGCGGTCGAGTAGAAGCGGACCTCGGCCGGCCGGGGGCGCAGTTCGGCCAGTTCCGCGGTGAGGTCGGCGAGCAGCGGGTCGACCTGGGGTGAGTGCGAGGCGACGTCCACCGCGATCTGATGGGCCGCCAGGCCACGCGCGGTCCAGTCGATGACTAGATCCCTGATCCTGTCCGCGGCGCCGGAGACGACGGTGGAGCCGGGAGCCGCCAGGACCGCGACAGCGACCTCGCCGCTCGCGCCGGCCGCGGCGAGCTCGGCCTCGGTCGCGTACCGGTCCAGGCCGACGGTGGCCATCGCGCCGAGGCCGGCCACCCGGGTGAGCAGCCGGGAACGGCGGCAGATCACCCGGACACCGTCGGCCAGGGTCAGCGCGCCGGCGACGACAGCCGCGGCCGTCTCCCCCATCGAGTGACCGATGACCGCCGCGGGCTCGACACCGTGGGCGCGCCACAACGCGGCCAGCCCGATCTGTACCGCGAAGAGCAGGGGCTGCACCCGGTCGCACCCGGTGACCGCCTCCCGGCGGCGCAGCACCTCCAGCACCGAGAAACCGGCCTCGGCGGCGATGAGAGGGTCGACCTCGGCCAACGCGGCCGAGAACACCGGCTCCGCGTCCAGCAGGTCGGCCCCCATGCCCGCCCACTGCGAGCCCTGGCCGGAGAACACCCACACCGCGCCGCGCCGCACGCCCCGGGCGGCGGCCCCGGAGACGACGTTGGGGACCAACCGGCCGTCCGCGTAGGCGCGCAGGTCCCGGATCAGGTCCTTCCGCGAGGCTGCCACGACAGCCAGCCGGCCGTTCCCGGGGGACCGCCTGCGCGCCGAGGTGTAGGCGACGTCCCGCAGACCCGCGCCCCGGGCAGGCACGCCGGCACCGGCCGCGGGATCACCTCCGGTGGCCGCGGCATCTCCGGGCTCGCGCTCCAGCCAGTCCGCGAGCCGCGCCGCGGCGGCGGGCAGCACCGCGGGCGACCCGGCGGGCACCAGGACCACCTCCGGCCCGCGGGCCCCGCGGGCCCGGACGGCCGACGACCGGCCGTCGACCCGGCCGGACTCGTGTTCGGCCCGTGCCGGAGTACGCGCGGCTGGAATCGGGGGACGACTCACCCCGGCCGTGGCCTGTTCGAGCACCAGGTGCGCGTTCGTCCCGGAGAACCCGAACGAGGAAACGGCGGCCAGCCGCGACGGCGCGGCGCCAGGCCAGTCGGTCAGCCCGGTGGGCACGAAGAACCGCGACCCGTCAGCGTCGATCGCCGGGTTCCACCGGATGAAGTGCAGGTTCGCCGGTATCTGGCCGTGCCGCAGGCACAGCACCGCCTTGATCAGGCCGGCGACACCCGCCGCGGGCTCCAGGTGCCCCAGGTTCGTCTTCACCGAACCGAGCGCGCACCGCGCGCCATCGGTGCCGTAGGCGCGACTCAGTGCGGCGAACTCGACGGGGTCGCCGACCTTCGTGCCGGTGCCGTGCGCCTCCACCAGCCCGACCTCGGCCGGGTCGACCTCGGCGCGCCGCAGCGCGGCGGCCGCCACCTCGTACTGGGCCTGCGCGGAGGGAACGGTCAGCCCGTCGGTGTGGCCGTCCTGGTTCACCGCCGACCCGCGGATCACGGCCAGGACCCGGTCACCGTCGCGGTTGGCGTCGGCAAGCCGCTTCAGGACGACGACTCCGCAACCTTCGCCGCGGACGAACCCGTCCGCGGCGGCGTCGAAGGTGTGGCAGCGGCTCGTCGGCGAGAGCATGCCCATCCGGACGAACGACTTGGTCACCCGGGGCCACAGCATGAGAGTCACCCCGCCCGCGAGCGCCACCGTGCACTCCCCGGACCGCAGGCTCTGGCAGGCGAGATGCACGGCGACCAGCGACGACGAGCAGGCGGTGTCCACCGACATGCTGGGCCCGCGCAGGCCGAGCAGGTAGGAGATCCGGCCACCCGCCACGCAGATCCCGTTGGTGAGGACCGAGCCCTCGAGCTCGTCCGGGTGCCCGGCCAGCCGATCCATGTAGTCGGTGTAGCTGAGCCCGGTGAACACGCCCGTCGGCGTGGCCTCGAGCCGGTCGGCAGGGAGACCGGCGTTGTCCAGAGCCTCCCAGGCGACCTCGAGCAGCAGCCGGTGCTGCGGGTCGAGGACGGCGGCCTCCCGATGTGAGACGCCGAAGAAGTCGGCGTCGAAACCGGACACGTCCTCGAGGTAACCGCCCTGGCGGGGAACGGAGCGGCCCGCCGCGGTCAGGACAGGGTCGACGAACGCGTCGGCCTCCCACCTGCCCGCAGGTGGATCGCCGACCGCGTCCCGTTCCTCCACCAGGAGCCGCCAGAGTGCGGCCGGCGAATCCACGCCGCCCGGAAGGCGGCACCCCATCCCCACGATCGCTATGTCATCCCGTTTGACGCAGGATTCCTTGTCGGCGGCCGTGGTATTCGACCACGCGTCGGCAAATGTGCTCATTCTCGGTCGGTCCGTGCCTCTCTACAGGTGTGCGGCCGAATCGGCCGCGCGGACCCGGTCGCGCGCGAAACGGCCAGCCGAGATCCCAGGCCGATCTCAGCAGGTGTTCAGGTATTCAGATGTTCAGATGTTCAGGAACCATCGTCAGGAAGCATCGGCGGAACTCATGAGGATCACGCTCTTCAGGCCGCCGATCTGGTAGGTGAAGCTCAGCGCGTGATCGAACCGCAACGGCCGCGGCCGCGTTCCCGGAATCGGGTCGAAAGGCAGGCCCTCGATCGGCTGCTCGCAGTTCGCGGTGGGGCACACCAGGCTTTTCTCCATCATGAGGAGAGTCAACGCCAGGCCGAGGTTTCCGGACTGGGCCCCGCTGTGCCCGAAACACGCCTCCTGCGAGCTGAGAAGAACCGACGGGACCGCCGGCCCGTACAGTTCCCGGACGGCGTTCGCCTCGGTGTTCGTGACGTTCGTGTCACCGTCGCTGCCACCGTTGATGTACGGGATCTGGTCGATGCTCCAGCGGTCCCCGAGACACTTGCGCACCGCGGCGACCAGTGAGGCGCCCGAGTCGTCCAGCGACAGCGGGCTGGCAAGGCCGTCACGTGTGGTGGCCTGCGCGATCAGGCGCCCGTAGACGTGTGCTCCGCGCCACTCTGCGTGCCGGCGGCTCTCCAGGACCACGGTGACCGAGCCCTCGCCGAAGTTCACGCAGTCGGCGCGGACGTCGTAGGGGCGCATCGGCCGGTCCATCGACGGCAGCGTCTCGGGCAGGGTGTCCGCGCCGGGCCGCGGGCCGCCGCGCGTCGCGGCGAGCAGAAGCCGCTGCGCGTTGCGCATCAGGTCCATGCTGAACGCGTCGACACCGGTGACGACCGCGATGTCGACCTCCCCGGCGGCGATCATCCGCAGGGCGTTGCCGAGCTGGATGGTGGAGGAGGAACAGCCACAGGAAACCGTGAAGCTCGGGCCCGTCGACCGGGCGATCGACGCCTGCAGGAGCGTGACGTCGTACGAGGTGATGCCGAGCTGGGCCCGGATGAACAACGCGGTCGCGGCGTCCGCGGAAAGCGTCTCGGGTGTCGCCTCGTGCAGGGCCCGGTACGGGTCGACGTTGTCGTCGAGCCCCCCTCGCCCGGTGAGGATCGCGGCGTGACGCAGGGCGCCCGCCCGAAAATCGATCTTCGCGTCCGAGCACGCCTCCACGAAGGAGAGAAGCCCGAAGCGGTGCGACTTGGTGAGCTGAGCCGAGTACAGCTTGGGAATCTCCGGCAGCCGCTCCTCGAACATCTCCGGCGCCAGGTCGACCCGACCGTGGTAAATACCGTCCTTGACCAGGCAGGAACGCCCGTTCGACGCGATGTCCCACACCTCCTCGGCGGTGAGGACCGGACCGTCTTCGCCGGGGAGGCAGAAGCCCATTCCGGTGACAAGGACGTCCCGCTCGCCGCGGTCAGCCGGCTGTGCGCTCACTTCGTCCACTCAGGTCTCCAACATGGTCGGCATCTTGACACACAAGATCGCGCACCATCAGGGAGAAGTCACGATTTCGGTCATAGTGTTCTTTATCTGGTCGAAGCGACGCGGACGTCTCGCCATTGGTACAGGTGCTCCGGCCGGCCGGGCCGCCCGTACCGTTGCGTCCGGCTCGTGAGCCGCTGATCGGTGAGACGCTCCAGGTATCGACGCGCCGTCACCCTGGACAGGCCCACAGCGCTGGCGATCTCGTCCGCCGACATCGGCCCGGCCGCCTGCCGGAGGTAGGCGACAACCGCGTCGAGAGTCGCGATCGACGTGCCCTTGGGCTGCTCGGGCCACAGGGTGGTTCCGGGCCGCAGCGCCGCGAGGGCCGCATCCACCTCACGCTGGCCGATCGGGCCGGTGCGCCCCAGCATGAGCTCGCTGCGGAACGCCGCGTAGCACTCGAGCCGGCTCCGGAACGCGGCGAAACCGAAGGGCTTCACCAGATACTGGACGGCCCCGTAGGCCACCGCCGTGCGCACGGTCGCGACGTCCCGGGCCGCCGTGACGGCGATGATGTCCGGTCCGGCCCCCCGGCACCGCAGCGTGCGACACACGTCGAAGCCCGTCATGTCGGGCAGGTTGAGATCAAGCAGCACGAGATCGTGGCCGTCTCGGGTGAGCTGCCGCAGGCACTGGGCGCCGGTGTGGGTCACCCCGCTGACGGTGAAGCCGGCGAGCTTCTCCACATAGACGCTGTGGGCCTCAGCGGTCATCGGGTCGGCTTCGACGATCAGCGTGCGAATCCGGCCGTCGGGCATACGCTCACGCTCCAGGTGCAGGCGTCGGACATCGGGCATCGGGCGGGGAGCGCCGCCCTCACGGCGGGAGCCTGGACGGCTCCCGCCGGATGCGGCCGCGCGGAGGCTCAGGAAGCGGTGGTGCCGTCAGAAGACACGTCCGACGTCCTCACGGATGATCGTGGACATGCTGTGCTCGGCCAGGGCCGCGATCGTCATGGAGGGGTTACAGGCACCGGTGGAGCCCGGGATCCGCGACCCGTCGAGTACGTAGAGGCCCTTGTGGCCGATGATCCGGCCGTACAGGTCGACCGCCGATCCCATCGGCACCCCGCCCAGGGCATGCCAGGTCGAGTTCGCCTGGGCGTTCGTGTCGATCATCATCCCGCCACC
This sequence comes from Frankia sp. Mgl5, assembly GCF_023242985.1. Taxonomy (NCBI): domain Bacteria; kingdom Bacillati; phylum Actinomycetota; class Actinomycetes; order Frankiales; family Frankiaceae; genus Frankia; species Frankia sp. Mgl5. The sequence continues at coordinate 52,998 of NZ_JALKFY010000682.1, forward strand.
CGCGGCGGCGATCGCCTGCATCCGGGCGGCGATCTGGGTCTGGAGCGCGGCGTCACCGGTCGCCGGCCAGGTGAGCCTGGCGTCGTCCGTGTTCGGGTCGTAGGCCCACGTGCCGGCGGCGTCGACGATCCCGAAACCGACGACCGTCATCAGCTTCACGCCGCCGGTGTCGGCGGGCGCACCCGCATGGATGATGGTGGCCGGAATCGGCCCCTGCGTGTCCCGGCCGCCCACACACGCCGGGCCGCCCTGCCGGGTGCCAGGATCACCGTTCATGCCGACCCAGGCGTAGATCCGATCACCGTTGTTTCCCCACTTCGTGCCGATGGCGTCGGGGAGGTCGGGTACCAGCCCCTTGGCTCGCGCCTTGACCAGGAGCCGCGTGGTACCGGCGGAACCGGCGTTGAGGAACACCGCGTCCGCGGTGATCCGCTTCCGCTCCTGCACGGTGCCGCCGGTGTCGATGCGGTCGACGGAGAGCACCCAGCGGCCGTCCGGGTCCATCTGGACGTCCCGCACCACGTGCAGTGGGCTCACCCGTACCCGGCCCGTGGCCTCGGCCGAGGCGAGGTAGGTGACGTCTATCGAGTGCTTGCCGCCGTTGTTGACGCCGAAGACGATGTCGCTGGTGGTGTAGGTCGGCTCGTACTGACCGGTGAGCTCACCCCGGACATAGCTCCAGTCGACCGGCAGCGGAACCCGGAACGGCTCCAGGCCGCTGTTGGCGGCCACATCCAGAAAGAGCCGGGACGACCGGTACTGATCCGCGTTCAGCACGTCGTTCGGCACCGTGGAGACGCCCAGCATGGTGGCGACGGTGGGGTAGGCCCACTGGTTCAGGTCGCGGTAGAGACTCGCGGCCTCCGGGATGGAGGCCGCGAAGTTCTGGCTGGTCGGCTGCAGTGTCATCCCGTGGTACACCAGCGAGCCGCCACCGACGCCGGCACCGCAGTTGACCGTTATGCCGTCGCCCGGCAGGCTCTCGATCACCCCGGTGTAGGGCGTCCAGGTCTTGTCCACGCCCGGGGTCGTGCTGTGGTCGGTCAGCCAGGCGGACCGGTTGTCGATGTTCGCCCAGCGGCAGAAGGTCGTCGCGTTCGGCCCCGTCGGCCACCGCAGGCCACGTTCCAGGACAAGAGTGGGCACTCCGGCCTGTGCCAGCCGCAGCGCGGTCACGCCGCCGCCGAATCCGCTGCCGATGACGACGGCCCGTTCCCGCTGCTCGGTGACGGCCGCGTCCGGCGGGGCTGTGGCGGCCCGTGCCCGTCCGCTGCCAGGGCCGGCCGCCAGCCCACCAGCCGCAGCCGCGCCAAGCGCCACTGTGCCGAGGATCCTCCGACGGGTCAGCCCCGGGCCGGATTCCAGGGGTGTGGAAGCGTTGTCAGACATGGTGTCTCCATCTCTTTCGTCGCACTACGAAAGGCCGCCGCCCCGTATCGGCGGTGCGCTGTATGGATCCAGGGGAACGCAGTGGTTCGGCCGGTTCCGGGCCTGCCGGCGCGCCGAACAGAGGCCGCTCGGCGCCCCCTGAGGACCTACGGCACACAGAAATCAGTTGGACGTTTTTCGCGCAGGCGCACAGGGCCGTCTGAACCTCCCCATCCAGCGGCGCGAAAAAGGATGCGTCAACTCACGACACCGGTGCGCGGCGCGGTGCAATGCGGAAAATGGACAGCAACCACCGCCCGGACAGGCGATTCGAAGTTCCCAGCGCCGGTGGGGCGCGCTCGCGATCTTCGGAATCCGCCCGCGCCACGAAACCCGTCGCAGGAAAAATCGCCACGCGGACACAACACCATGCGACTCAGGCGGTCACGCATGAGCACAGGCAGCGTAACTACCCCGGACGACCTCCGCGAAAAATCAACACCCGCTCATCCGTGGCAACACTCCACCTCGAACCACCGCCGGATACCGGTCGCACCGCCCCCGCGATGCGACCCATGCCGGCCAGCACAGGGTCGCGCATATCGCCCGCGCCCCGTCCCACCTCTCCCTTCGAACACAACAGACGACGCCGGCGCGGCTGTCGCTCTCCGAATTGTCGCCCCGGTCGTCCATGCCGCCTCCAGCACTCGACTCCGGGATGGCGCCCAGTATTGTGAGCGATCACTTTTCTGTCAACTGGTCGACCTACGAGCATGCATTTCCGCAGTTGGTCGGCCGATTCCGGACCGCTTGAAGATCCATACCCGGCTCGCGTTCGGCATGCGCGACGAGCAGGATGCCGGCACAGGTCATACCCGCGGGTGACACGGATGGCCGACCAGCCGATGGTCGCCCTTCTGCGCGATGACCGAGGTCAGGGATGTGGCCGCCGAGCACCCGCCCACATTCGCGGGGCAGACGGTGGCCCACGCCGTCGAAGATCACCGACTTCGCGTCAGGCGCGGCCGCAGCCGCGTCGGGCCCGCCGCACCCGGAGCAGCCGGCACCACGCGGCACAGCGTGGGCGCCGTCAACGGCGAAGCCGGCGAGCACGCCACCACCGAGATAAGTGCTCGCTCATTCACTAAGGTCCAGTCACGTCAGGGTCGGCTCTCATGACGGAGTTCGGTCTCCTCATGCCCGTCCTGCCACTTGCGCCGGGAACGCATCCCGACTGGGAACGGGACGGCGGGTCCGATGACGTGCGCCGGATCGCCGAGGCGGCGGACAGCCTCGACTACGACTACCTCACCGGTTCGCCGCCCGGACCGCAGATGGCGCATCTCGCCGGTGCGGTTGACCCGGCTCCGCTCGAACTCCGTCCCGCACCTGGAGTCCGATCTCGACGTCACTCTCGACAGCGACACCCTGTCCGCGGTTTCGCAACAGCAGTAACAGGAGATCATCCAGCAGGGCGTCGAGAGGCCCGGGGACGCCCGTCGGTACGGCGCGCGTCGTCCCACGGGTGGTCGCCCCAGGCCCCGTTTCGCAATGGCGCGTGAGCCTGGCAAGATAGTAGCGCCACAGATCGGTCACAGCGGGACCGAGAAGTTCCGGAAGGTTCTCGTGCCGCAACGTGACGCGTGTTCCCCCTCCACGGAGACCCAGCCGATGTCCACCACGGATGGCTCCGGAAGAAGCGACTCGAAGCGAGGAGATGGGTCGTCCTACGAGGGTTCTGTCAACCTCCGGTAATCCCAGGATGTGACGACGCCACCGATGCCGAAGGCAGCCTTTCCCGCGATATCGCCGGTGCGCGCGGGGCCCGCCGGACCGCGATCGCATCGTGCTCGAAAAACGGGCCGGTCAGGGACTCGGAGCCACCGCTCGCCTCGTCCCTTCCCCGCGCCGCGATCCTGATCCGGTACCAGCCGGGGCCGGCGAACGCGAGATCCGGGCCGTCCAGAAGCGGCACGCCCATGAGGGTGCCGACCTCCACCGGGCCGACCTGGACGCGGAAACTCACCTCGGATATCTCGGATACCTCGGTCCACTCGGCCGTGGGCGGCGGCGGTTCGTTGTTGTGCAGCTCGACCCGCACGGCGAGCGGACCGTAGTTCGTCCCCGCGACTGTCCTCAGTCCCCATCGCTGACGGCAACGAGACCGTCGCCGGTGTCGCTGACAGAAGCAGCGGTGATCACCAGCGAGTTCCCGCTTTACACGAGGAACTGGTGATGGTCGGCGGTGACGGTGAACTCGCTGCGTCGCATGTCAGGCCTTCCAGGTGACGGGTTCAAGCGGCACTGGCACTGAAGGGTTGGACGGCGGGCCCGACCAACAGGGTTGCCCACGAGGCGGAGCACCTCGGTGCCGACCTGCCGGCTGCCAGCGCGGGCGCCGGTGGGCACCGGCGCGGGCCGAACGCAGGCGGACCCAGGCCTTCCCCCTGCGAATTCTCGCGCCGGGCGGGATCGGCGCCCGGCGTGGTCGCCAGTACACCGCACTCTTCCCTTCGGCTCGATCACGCGGGGTGGTGATGGCCTCGGTTCCGGGGGTGCCGAGAGCTATACAGTGGCTGGCACTCAGCTAGGTCGAGTGCCAACCTCCGGAGCGACGGGTGCCTGGGCCACGCGAGCCCATCGTCTTCGTTGTCAGGCACCCGCCGGCGGCCGGCACTCCTCCGCATGGCCCAAGCCCAGGAGGAAACACCCCATATGCCGAAGATCATTGCCTTCGATGAAGAGGCACGGCGCGGCCTGGAGCGCGGCATGAACCAGCTGGCCGACGCGGTCAAGGTCACGCTCGGCCCCAAGGGTCG
>NZ_JALKFY010000060.1:0-293 GCF_023242985.1 Frankia sp. Mgl5
CATAGAGGCCCGCAAACGGAGGATTTGACCGCTGCATTCGCGGCAATTCTGTCTTGCGCAGGACGGGAAGACGGCACAAATCTTCCTCCGTCACGATCTCCTGCGGGTTTACTCGTTTTGATCAAACCAGTCCCGCCAGCCCGGCGCCGACCCGTACGCATGCCCAACAAGCTCGATGATGCGGCTACCGTTGATTACAACCACCGCTTTCTCCGTTTGTAATGCTTCACCTGCCGGAAGCTTTTTCGCTTCCCGTCACTCATGCCGAGGTAAAATTCCCGAACGTCCTCGTT
>NZ_JALKFY010000061.1:0-292 GCF_023242985.1 Frankia sp. Mgl5
GGAAAAGGCGATCACAATGTCTCCGCTTCCGTGGGCTGCATAGCTCCCGATCCTCGCCAATCCGAAGACTGCTCGTTTTGCCAGCCGTTTCAGCTGCCGTTCGTTAAGCGGTGCATCTGTAGCCAACACCATCATAACAGAGCCGTCCGGCACCTTCTCTTTTGTTTGCACAGCGTTCGCCGCGTCGTCTGCATGCTGTCCAGCGTCCTTCGCCGATCCATCTACCGTTTTGCCTCTCTGTCCCTCAGGTTTCGCGACTTTCGCCACTTCAAGCGGATGCCCCCATCCGTTC
>NZ_JALKFY010000062.1:0-290 GCF_023242985.1 Frankia sp. Mgl5
GATTTGATCTTCCGGGATGGATGCTTCCACCACAGGCTGTCTGCTAACAATCGTCAGGAGCGGCACGCCGGGCGAAACCGTTTCTCCGTCGTGGATGGTTTTGGTCGCAATCTTACCCGACAAGGGGCTTACAATCACGGTATTGCTCAGATTTAGCTGGGCAGTGTTTACTCGTGCCTGAGCCTCGGCAACCGCCGCCTGCAGATTGGCAATCGATTCTTTTGTCGCTCCCTCGTTCACCAGGCTTTTTTCTTGCAGCACCTGCTGATATGCGGTTTCCGCCTGTGTAT
>NZ_JALKFY010000063.1:0-290 GCF_023242985.1 Frankia sp. Mgl5
GGTACCGCAGGCTCGCGGCCAACGGCAATCAGTTGCTCGCGCAGCGTCCAGTTGTTCAATAAAGATACGCCTAGCGCAAGCAGCAGAGCGGCCGTTACCCAGCCCTGGGAAGGGCGAAGAAGCAGCTGGAAAAAATCCTTCCATTGCTTCCGCTGTTTTATTTCTGCCTTCGAGGCAGGGGAATCGGCAAATATCGCAGTCATCACTTCCGCTTTTAAGTCAGCTGGCGGTTCCATCTCTTCTGGCTCAAGCGGGATTGACTGCCAGGTTTGCTGCAACTGTTCCCATTC
>NZ_JALKFY010000064.1:0-289 GCF_023242985.1 Frankia sp. Mgl5
GTGCGAAGGCATCACGCCAGTTGCATTGCGGGTCAGGCCACCGCCCGAGGCAGCACCATGAACTCACAGTTGCATTGTGAGGAAGCAGGGCATGCCAGCGGCTGCGGCGACCGACGGTCAGACGGCGGCGGCGAGTTCGGTGAACGCGGCGGCCAGCCGCAGTCTCGGGTCGGTATCGACGGCGAGCTCGTATTGGCCACGGCGGATGTTCTGAACAAGAGCGTGCCCGGTGCTGATCGTCTGGACCGAGCGGAGCCGTTTCAGGCCGCGCATCGGCCGGAGTCGGGCT
>NZ_JALKFY010000065.1:0-289 GCF_023242985.1 Frankia sp. Mgl5
GTCATGTAGCTAGCCATGTCAGAAGCGAGGAAGCACACCACCTTGGCGATTTCATCCGGCTGCCCCAATCGGGCGAGCGGAATTTGTCCAAGCAAGCCGGCTTTTGCCTCTTCCGGCAGCGACGCCGTCATATCCGTATCGATAAAGCCTGGGGCAACGGCATTAACGGTAATGCCGCGGGAAGCCAGTTCACGGGCAGTCGTTTTGGTCAACCCGATCACACCCGCCTTGGCTGCCACATAGTTGGCCTGTCCAGGGTTGCCCAGCACACCAACCACGGAGGTAATAT
>NZ_JALKFY010000066.1:0-289 GCF_023242985.1 Frankia sp. Mgl5
GGCTGGAGTCGGAAAGCTATCTCGCTTTGATCGAGGAGCTTCCCGTTTCTTTTGTCGCCGTGGATGAGGCACACTGTGTCTCCCAATGGGGGCATGATTTCCGTCCCAGCTATCTGGCGGTCTCCCGTTTTATTCAATCGCTGCCGCATAGGCCAGTCGTGGCGGCGTTGACGGCTACTGCCACCCCCGAAGTGATGACGGACATCCGCAAACAGCTTGCGCTTGTCGATGAGGAGCTTTTCATCACCGGATTTGGCCGGGACAATCTGATCTTGTCCGTTCGCAAGGG
>NZ_JALKFY010000067.1:0-288 GCF_023242985.1 Frankia sp. Mgl5
GGATGTGTTGGAAGCAAAGCTGGAAGAGTGGTATGAACAGGACGCTGGCTTTCAGGCTCTCGCTGATGTGATGCTGGATGGACAGGATGACGTCGGTTTGAGCGCGATGCTTTTGCGCCTGTATGATTTTTCCCGCAGCCATCCACGGCCGTCCCGATGGCTGGAGCAGGCTGCCGGGATGTTTGAGCTGGAGGAAGCTAGTTCGCTATCATCATCGCCCTGGACAAAGGCGATCCTGCAATCGATTCGGCTGCAATTGCGGGGGCTGGAAGCCGCTATGCAAAAAGC
>NZ_JALKFY010000068.1:0-287 GCF_023242985.1 Frankia sp. Mgl5
GTTTACCCCCTTAACCAATGTGGGAATTATAGGCGCTATCGCGATTGCGATCTTCGGCTTCCTGTTCGTTACGGTAGCTTCCCGGATCGTTGGGATTGTGGGCAGCTCCTCTTCGCCTGTCTCCGGGATGACCATCGCAACCCTATTGATCGTCACCTTTGTATTCCATTCCTCAGGGCTGACCGGGACCGCGGGAATGGTGGCGTCCCTGACCGTAGGAGCGATCGTCTGTACCGCTCTGGCGGTGGCCGGTGATATTTCGCAGGACTTAAAGACCGGTTATCTTG
>NZ_JALKFY010000069.1:0-287 GCF_023242985.1 Frankia sp. Mgl5
TATTAGGACGAATGGTTACAAAAATTTTGCCCTCTGCAAACTTGCGTCTTTGGAACGCTTTTCCTGCATAAATGGGACGGGTAAAGAGCGGGCCCGCTTCTACTGCGGTAACATCGGAAACCAATCCGTAACCCAACCGGCCTGCAACGCGAGGAGCGAGATCGCGTCCGATCGCTGTGTGACCCGCTACGATCGCATCAGGTGCCACTTCGTTGATCACCTGTACGAATGCCTGGCTGTAGCTGTCAGGTGTATATTGTGCCAAAGCGTCATGCTTCACCGCATAT
>NZ_JALKFY010000683.1:0-7208 GCF_023242985.1 Frankia sp. Mgl5
GTTGTCAACGACCCTCGACGACAAGGGCCAGCCCACCGAGTACAAGGTTCTCGGAACCTCTCCGATCGAGAACTGAACCAGACCCGGTCTCCCGGGGTATGGGCCCCGTAGCGCACTCCGCGCTGGCCAAGTTCCACCAGGGTAGCCAGTGCCCTGGTGGAACTTGGCCAGCGGCCGCCCTTCGTCGCCTCGGCCAGCCGTCCCAGCGCTCCCGGATTTGAAGCCTTGGCCGGCGCCCGCCGGCCAACCCAACCTGACACCCGGCAAAACCCCGCAGAACACCGTCTCAGATCCTGCCGACTACGCAGCACCCCGTTCATGGGCCAGTGCCGCCGCCTCGCCGCGGGAGCTGACACCCAGCTTGTCGAAGATCTTCCCGACGTGGAACTTCACCGTCGACTCACTGATGTGCAGTTCCTGGGCGATGTCCCGGTTGCGCCGCCCGCGGGCCAGCTGTCCCAGCACCTCCAACTCCCGTGCCCCCAGTCCGGCCAGCGGGTCCTGACGCGGCGAGTCGGGCGGCGTGAGGGGGACTTCGATGGTCACCGTCGTGCCCCACTCCGGTACCGCGTCCACCTCGAATCGGCCGCCGAGCGGTGTCAGTCGTTCTACGACCCGGCGTGCGTCGAGAGAACTCCGGGACAGTGTCCCGGGCCCGTCGTCCCGTACGGTGGCACGCAGGTCGGCCGCGCCCACCTTCCAGCCGACGTGGATCCGGCTCACCCGACGACCGTCCGGCCCGTGTCCCTGGTCCTCCAGTGAGGCGTGCACGGCTGCCCGGACCGCCGAGGACGCCGTGCTGACGACATCGCAGGGCAGCAGCCGGTCCGCGCCTTCCTCCGCGCCGGGTGTGCCGAGGTCCAGCCGTACGCCGCGGGCGCGCAGGATCCGGCGCAGCGAGTCGGCGAGCCGTTCGAAGGCCTGCCCGGCCCGTTCCTCGGCCAGTGCCTGGTCGAGCTCCGCCTGCGCGCGCAGTTCGGTCAGGGCGGTGACGCCGAGGTCGATGGCGCGGGTGCGGGCGTTGGTGTCGTCCAGGTCGCGGTCGCGCAGGACACCGAGCAAGGCGGTCAGCGCGGCTCCATGCGCGTCGCCGAGTTCGGAGAGGGCGAGGGCGCGTGCGGCTGCCGCGGCGCGTGACACGGACAGTGTCCCGGGGACCGCCTCGTCCCGCATGCCCTCCCGGTGCGCGGTCAGCAGATCCCACAGCGCTTGAGCAGGCGCCAGATGCTCCTCCGGCAGGGCGGTGTCCTCGGTCCGCACGAGAACCAGCAGAGAGGCAGGCTCGGTGACGCCGCTGGCCAGGGCGAGCACCGGCACGTCGGCGCCCGCCAGCCGCGCCCTGCCCTGCCAGCTCGCTCCCGCCGGCACCAGGGGCCGCAGCGCGGCCACCTCGGCGGTGGTGACGGCCGAGCCGGGCTCACCCGGGGACTCCCCGTAGATCTGGAACGGTGCGTACGCGCAGTTGGCGGACAGATCCGCCAGCCCTCGGTGGGGAATCGCCCCGGCCAGGGCGGCAGACAGGCGCGGCAGGGTTTCGGTCAGCGGCGCCCGGATCACATCGAGTGCGGCCATCGGGTCCATGACCACCAGCGTAACCAGCTCACTCCGCACGTCCGCCGTCCTTTCGGCCAGTCAGAACCATCCGAAAGGACAGCGGATGTGAAGCGAACCCTGCCGAGGATGGAGGCGTTGCCCACAAGCCGCCTCCACGGCGGCATACGCGTACAACGGGATGTGACATACATGAAGGCGATCGTGTACGAGGAGTACGGCGGCCCCGAGGTCCTGCGGCTCGCGGAGGTCGAGGAGCCGCACGCAGCCCCCGGACAGGTCCGGCTGAAGATCGTGGCCGTCGGCGTCAACCCCATCGACCACAAGATCCGCCGCGGCTGGCTGCAGCAGGTGTTCCCCGTGACCTTTCCCGCCGTCCCAGGCACGGAAGCGGCCGGCATCGTCGACGAGGTCGGTGAGGGAGTCACCGACATCTCGGTGGGGGACGAGGTGCTGGGCTTCACCGTCACCGGTGCCTACGCCGAGTACGCCCTGGCCGTGGACGTCGCACCCAAACCTGCCGGCCTCGGATGGGAGTCGGCCGCCGCACTGCCCGCCGCCGCCGAGACCTCCCACCGTGTGTTGGACACCCTGAAGGTGACAGGGGGTGAGACGCTGCTGGTGCACGGGGCCGCCGGCGTCGTCGGCTCCGTCGGCGTCCAGCTCGCTGTCGCCCGCGGCGCGACCGTCATCGGGACCGCGTCCGAGGCCAACCACGACTACCTGCGTTCCCTCGGCGTCACTCCCGTCGCGTACGGCGACGGCCTCGCCGACCGGGTCCGCGCCGCCGCTCCACAGGGCATCGACGCCGTGTACGACGCCACGGGGTACAACGTCCTGGAGCTGTCCATCGACCTGCGCGGCGGCACCACCGACCGCATCGTCACCATCGCCGACATGCGGGCCGCCGAACTGGGCATCACCCTCTCCACTGGGCCCAGCCTCCAGTTCCAGCCGACGCTCGCCGACTATGCCCGCCTCGCCGCCGACAGCCGACTGCGCGTCCGTATCGACCGGAGCTTCCCCCTCGCCGACGCTGCCAAGGCCCAGGAACTGAGCGAGGCCGGCCACCCGCGCGGCAAGCTGGTCCTTCGCCCGTAACCACAGAAACATGAGCTGAGAAGCCGTCCGCAGACCGATCGGTGGGCGGCGTGATCGAACGGGCCGCCTGATCGGGTGATCGTGCGGGGTTCAGAGCATGGTGGCGGGGCCTCTTGGGAGGGATCCAGGCAGTTGTCCGTTGGTGTTGAGGGGCGGGGAGCCGTGAGCGCCGGGGTGCCGGCGGAGATCATCTGGGATCTCGAGCTGAGAGGGCCCTCCGCCCAGCTTCCGGGATACACCGGGAAGATCACCGCGACGCGAGCAGAGAGGGCACCGCCCATGGGCCGGCCGACGCCGTCAACTCCTCTACAGAGGGACACGAAGGCACTGTGTATCGGGCTGCATCCGAGTGTGCTCGACTACAGCCAGATGCCCGACGGTCTCGACGAGGCGGTGTTCACCGCCCGGATCGAGGCCGGGAACGCGGCGCTGCGTGAGGCGGGGTTCGATGCTGTCCTGTGCCTGATCGACACCTCTCCGGACCGCGCCGAGGCGACCGTCCGGGAACATCTCCAGGAGCATGCGTTCGGCTTGGCGATGATCGGCGGTGGCGTCCGTATGCTGCCGGAGAACACCCTGCTGTTCGAACGGCTGGTCAACCTCCTCACTGAGACTGCGCCCGGGATCCGACTGTGCTTCAACACAGCGCCGGAGAACACGGTCGAGGCGCTGAAGCGGTGGATCCAGGCGGGCGCTGTTGCGTTGTGAGGAAGCAGCGCATGCCAGCGGCCTCGGCGGGCGCTGGTCAGACGGCGACGGCGAGTTCGGTGAACGCGGCTGCGTTAGTGTCGACCGGCGAGCTCGTAGTGGCCGCGGCGGATATCGCACGAGGGCGTGGCCGGCGCTGATCGTCTGGACAGAACGGGGTCGTGTCAGTCCGCGCATCGGCCGGAGTCGGGCTTTGAGTCGACCATGGTCGGCCTCGATCCGGTTGTTCTCCCGGGCGGCATTGACATGGCAGGCCTCAGGCAAGAACTCGTCGAGGATGCGCGGGTAGATGGGTGCTTTGTCGGTGGTGACCTCGACCGGCCGCCGGCCGCCGGCCGTGAGCCAGAGCCTGGGTGAAAAACTGGCGGGCGGCGGCCTGGTCGCGGCGGGTACTGGCGAGAACGTCGATGACCTGGCCGTCCTGGTCGACCGCCCGGTAGAGGTAGGTCCAGCGGCCGGAGACCTTGACGGCAGGGTGGGCCGTGGGGCGAGGTGTCTGCTGGGCAGATCCTTTTCCTCACGGCCTCCCACCGAACCGGACTGGCCCGTTTCCGAGCATCCGGCTCTCCAGTGATCTCGGAGGACACCAAGCACCGTGTCGGCGTTCTGCTCGACTTGGACGCCCCCATGCCTTCGTAGAAGGCGTGGGGGCGTCTTCGTTATGTCTGCCCGGGGGCCGAGCCCCCGGACCCCGACGTGCGCGATTGCCCTGTGGGTCGGGGGTGTGCGGGCGAGGTCAGGGGTTCGAGTCCCCTCAGCTCCACCCATATGATGATCATGCTCCTGACCTGGATGCATGCGGTTCGCGATCTATCGCTTTGAGATCCAGCGCCACGGAAAGGCGCTGGTCAGGGCGTCGCGAGTTGGTTCGAGCCCCACCTGGACGACCATGTTGGGATCATGCGAACCGGGCTTCTTCGTGACGGCGGATCCGGGCAAGCGTGATGTGGAGGTCAAGGTTCTGATCGACTGCACCGCCGAGGAGATCGACGTGTGTGGCGGCTGCTCGACGACGTCCTGGGGATCGGGGGCCTGCTTGTGCGGCGGAACCTGGAGATCGCGACTGGCCCAAACGGCCCGGCCCGGTGGCTGGCGAAAACCCAGGTGCCCAGACGTGGCGGTAGCGAGGACGATGAGGCGCCTGTGCCATGACGGGACGCCTTGAGGAGGATCGCAGAACGGTGTCAGGTCGCGATCTTTCTCGACGGTTCTACGAGCGGGCGGTGCGGCCGCTGGTCTCGGGCGTTCCCCACGCTGCCGCGTTGCTCGGTGAGGGGTCCGAGGTTCTCGGCTTCGATGACGAGATTTCCGCGGATCACGATTTCGGCCCCCGCGTGCAGCTGTTCGTCCCGCCAGGTTTCGACGGTTTCCCGGTCGTCTACCCCGACAGCGATCGACACGGCGGCCGGCCACACCATCAGGTGGAGGTGACCACCGCGCAGGCGTTCTTCGTCGACCGGATCGGCGTCGACCCCGCCGACGGGATGAAACTGACGGACTGGCTACTGGCCCCGACCCAGATCCTGGCCAGCCTCACCGGCGGCGTGGTCCTGCACGACCCGCTCGATCTGCTCACCACGCGGCGTCGGGCGCTGGCGTGGTACCCCGACGACATCTGGCGCTATGTCCTGGCCGCCTCCTGGCTGCGGGTCAGCCAGGAGGAACCATTCGTCAGCCGCACCGGTGGTCGCGGCGACGACCTCGGCTCGCGGATGCTCGTGGCCCGCGTGGCCCGTGACCTCGTTCGGATCGGATTCCTCCTCGAACGCCGCTGGGCTCCCTACGGCAAATGGCTGACCGCCGCGTTCGCGCAGCTGACCCTCGCCGACCAGATCGGTGAGCCCCTGCACCACGCGCTGCGCGCGACGCGGTGGCGGGAACGCGAAGCGGCACTGTGTGCCGCGGCCAGTCATCTCGCCGCCGCCACGAACCGGCTTGGTCTGGCCGAGCCCGTCGACCCCGCGCCGCGCCGCTTTCACTCCCGAGACATCCACGTACTCGGCGGCGAACGCCTCACCCGTGCACTGACCGATGCAATCAGCGATCCGCCGCTGCGAACCCTCCTCACCCGGCTCGGACACCGACCCGACGGCCCGCTCGGCCATCTCCCCGGCGCGATCGACCAGGCCACCGACAGCGTCGAGATCCTCACCCAACCAATCCGCCGCCGCGACTATGCGCCAGCGCTTGGGCTCCGGGCCTGAACGCCCCGGCGCTGATCCGACGGTGCGCGGAGGTCAGGCGCCTCGTCCGAGCTGGAGACGGCGTAGTCGGCACCGCGCGGGCCTTCTTCGTCGACCGGGTTGGCATCGACCCCGCCGACGGGACTTCAGAGGCACGGACCGGCAGTTCCCAACCGCGCTGGCCCGCACATCATCCGGCCGCGGATTGGCACCACACGACATCTACCACGGAGGGCATCCGCAGCTGCGGTTAGACCGGATTTGGCCGCCATCGGTTTGGGATTGACCTCGCGGGACGACCACGACACGCCATATGCCCGTGCGGCCTGACACCTCGGGAGGCGCGTGGCTCGGGTCCGCGTCGCTGCGTAAGGATTTCCCTCGTACGAATCGAACCGATCTCTCCCATGTCCCAAGGAGGCTCCCTTGACCGACACGAACACCTACGCGTACGTCGACGCTGACACCCTCGACGTCCGGATCATCCGTGGTGAGGCCGACACGGAAGGCACCATCGTCGGCCGCCTCGACGCCGCCGACCTCCCCGCCCTCAGCGAGGCCGCCGACAAGCTGCTCGCGACCCTTGGCGTCCGCCCCGTCAGCGACTGGCGCGATGTTGAGGGTGGCCTGTTCGCCGTCGTCGAGGAGACCGCGGCGGTGCCGACGGCCGGCTGACCGGCGACCACGAGCGCCCCGGTCTGGGTCCAGGCCGGGGTTTCTCTTTGCCCGGATAAGACGGTGAGGGCGGCGCGCGCGATCAGGCGGCGAGCGGGATGTCTTCCGCCTGGTAGTAGATGGGAAGTCGTGGACCACCCGTCCACCGACGCGCTCCTGATCGGCGGCCGGCTCTTCAGGCACTCGGCCGTCACCTGCGGCGCGGTCGCCGCCGAGGCGGCCAACCAGGCGCGGGCCGACCTCTTCCTGCTGGGCGTCTGTGAAGTTGTCCCGTTCCTGTTCACACCTGGGCTCTTTGGGATAATGGTCCCAGGGAGGAGTACAGGTGTCGAAATCGCAACCGCCGTACACGGAGGAGTTCCGCCGTCAGATGGTGGAGCTTGTCCGAGCCGGCAATTCGCCAGAGGTGTTGGCCAAGGAATACGGCCCGTCGGGGCCGTCGATCCGTAACTGGGTCCGCCAGGCCGAACAGGAGGACGGTACGCGGGCCGATGAGCTGACCGCCGCGGAACGCGACGAGTTGAAGCGGCTCCGGAAAGAGAACCGGCAGCTCCGGGAGGAACGCGAGATCCTCCGCAAGGCCACAATTTTCTTCGCGGCGGAGACCGATCAGAAATGAAGTTCGCTCTGATCGACGCGGAGAAAACACACCATCCTGTCTCCGTCCTGGCCCGCGTGCTCGGTGTGTCACGCGAGGGCTACTACGCCTGGCGACGCCGTGGCGGCCAGTCCGCTCGGATCGCCGACGACCAGACCCTGACCACGAAGATCACCGCTGTGCATGCGGCGTCCCGGGCGACCTACGGCGCCCCGCGCGTGCACGCCGACCTGGCCGCCGCGGGTGTCCGGACCAGCCGCAAGCGCGTCGCCCGGCTGATGAGACAGGCTGGCCTGCAAGGAGTCCACCGCCGTGGGGGGGGGGGGCGGGCCCCCCCCCGGCCCCGCCCCCCCCCCCCCCCCGGGGGGGGGGGGGGGCGCGGCCCCGCCCCC
>NZ_JALKFY010000683.1:7218-13589 GCF_023242985.1 Frankia sp. Mgl5
GCGCGCGGCCGGGCTGAGCCCCCGGGCGGGCCGCCAGGCAGCCCCCCGCGGTCGGCGGGCCCCCCTCCCCCCCCGCGACCGTGCCGCCCACCTGCCACCGGATCTGGTCGGACGCGACTTCACCGCCCCCGCGCCGAACCGGGTCTGGACCGCCGACGTCACCTACGTCCCGACCGGGCAGGGCTGGCGGTACCTCGCGGTCGTCCTCGACCTGTACGCCCGCAAGATCGTCGGATGGTCCATGTCCGACGAGCAGAAAACCCCACTCGTCGCCGATGCCCTCACCATGGCCCTCCAGCACCAGCGTCCCGCCCCCGGCGTCATTCATCATTCCGACCAAGGCGCCCAATACCTATCTCGGAACTTCGCCACGCTCTGCCGCCGGCACGAGGTACGCCGCTCCGTCGGATCCGCCGGTGATTGCTACGCGGTCACGGAATCGTTCTTCGCCACCCTCGAATGCGAACTCCTCGACCGCACCACCTTCGCCACCCACGACCAGGCCCGTGCCGCCATCTTCGATTTCATCGAGGGCTTCTACAACCGGCAACGCCGTCACTCCACCAACGGATACCTAAGCCCCCACGAGCACGAAACCAGCTTCAACGAGTACCATCAAGCCGCATAACCGTTCAAAGCCCTACCTGTGAACGAAACTGGGGCAACTTCATTGTTCAGCCGCCAGCTTTGAGTATCTCGTAGAGAACGGTCCAGTTCTCGGTGCCGCGGCCGGCGCTGACGGCCTGGTCGTATTGCGCCTTGACGGCTTTGGGTAGCCGTGTGTCGATGCCCGCCTTCTCGCTCGTCCACACGATGTGGTCTGCTGTGGCGCCCATCATCCGCGCTGTGCTGAGGTCGCCGGGATGTTCGCCGGCCTCCAGGCGCCGGGCGAGATCCCACCCGTCTCCGATCATCGCCGGGATAGCGGTGAGGATGTTCAGCGCGCCGGGCAGGAAGTCGGCGGCCGGGACACCGGCGGCGGTGACGAGCGCGGTCGCGTGGAGCAGGCTCGACAGGGCGGTGAGGAAGACGTCGAGGTGCGCCTGGTAGAAGAGCTGGGCCAGGCCTGGGTCCTCCCCGAGGTACCTGGGCTCGCCGATCAGTCCGAGCATCGGTTCGTGGACGTCGAACACCGCGCGCGGCCCGCTGTAGAACACATATGCCCCGGGGCCGCCCACAGCGGGCGCGGGCACCATCACGCCTCCGGTCACGAAGGTCGCTCCGTGTCTGGCTGCCCATGCCGCCGCGTCCCGGGAGGCGTCGGGCGTATCCGAGCTGAGATTGACCAGGACCTTGCCGTCAAGAACACCGGAGGGCCCCGGACTCTCGGCGACCGGGCCGAGGATGTCGTACATCGCCCGGTAGTCGGTGAGGCTGAGGATGGTCAGCTCACCGGCGGCGACCGCGGCCGTCGGGGTGGGTGCGAGCGTGGCGCCGCCGGCGACGAGGTCGTCGGCGCGCCGCGCGGTGCGGTTCCACACCGTCACCGGATGGCCGGCCCGCAGCAGGGACGCGGCCATCGCTCGGCCCATCGGGCCAAGGCCGATGACCGTCACAGGAGACAGGCCGTCCTCGCCGCTCATCGGGCGTTCCTGAGCTCTTCGAAGATGCGGGCGGTGCCCTGCCTGCCGTACCCGGCAGCGATCTGCCGGCGAACGATGTCGTGGACGGGCCGCAGCACGTCGACAGGGACGCCCGCTTCGAGGCTGGCCGTCACCAGCGAGGCCAGTGCGGCTTCGGTGAACTCAAGGCTCTGCTGGCCCGCCCCGGCGTAGTCCTCGGCGTCCACTGTGGCGGCGAGATCGGCCAGCTGGCCGGTCATGGCGGCGAGGAAAGGTGTCTGCCGTCGGGCGAACTCGGCAGCCGACACCCCTTCGGTGCCGACCATCGCCGCGCCGTGCAGAAAGCCGGCGAACATCGTGTACATCCCGACGAGCATCGCCATGTCGCGGAGCGAGGCCATACCGGGGTCGGTCCCGAAGTAGTCGCTCTGCCCCCACAGATCGAGCAGTTCCCGGTTCTCTTCGAAGGCGGCCTCGGCACCGCTGTAGAAGATCACCGCACCCGGACGGCCGATCATCTCAGGTACGGCCATGATCGCGCCGTCCAGGTAGGCGATGCTGTGCTCCGTCGCCCAGGCCGCGAGCCCACGGGCCTGGTTCGGTGTTGTTGTCGTCAGATTGATCACGGCACGTCCGGTCAGGCTGGCGGCGACCGGATCGATCACGGCGTGCACCGACTGATAGTCGAGCAGGCACAGGATGATCGGTCCATCGCCGGTGATCGCCTCGTCGACGGTCTTGGCGATGGTGGCGCCGCGCTCGCCGAGTGCCCCTGCTCTGCCCGGGGTGCGGTTCCACACCACGGAGGGTCGGCCGGCGTCGAGAGCTGCGGCGGCGAGCGCGCTGCCCATCGCGCCCAGGCCCAGGAAGGTCGTACGGGTCGTCATCGGATCGTCTCCTGCTCCGCTCGATGGTCTGACTGGCGCGCCGTACCGACCCTCGCCGCTAACCTTTCCCACCGGCAAGTACCTACTATTTTGTTCAATACTTACCCAGAAGTTAGTGTCCAGCTGGGGCGAGGTGGAGGGTCTGATGGTGACGAGCGCGCGGCGCGGTCCCTACGTCTGCGGCATCGATGCCGGCATGGACGTGGTGTCAGGGAAGTGGAAGTCGCTGATCCTCTGGGAGCTGAACAACCACGGAATCCGGCGGTTCGGAGAGCTGCGGCGCGGCCTTCCTGGCGTCAGCGAGAAAATGCTCATCCAGCACCTGCGCGAGATGGAGGAGGACGGCCTGGTCCACCGGGAGATGTATCGCGAGGTGCCTCCCCGGGTCGAGTACTCCCTCACCGAGCACGGCACATCGCTCAACGAGGCCCTCCGTCCGCTGGGTGGGTGGGGGACGCGACGTCGCGAGCGCCTCGCCGCCGAGGACGCGCTCACATCCACGTCACCAGCCGCGCCTCGCCAAGCGTCACCCACCATGCCGGTGCACCCGGGTCAGGCGATCGTGTGATCCGTCGGTCACGGGCTTGACCTTGACATGGTGATAGGGCTTCCACTGGGTACCGGAGGTGGTCCTGATCAACACGACAAGCGGAACCCCGCTGAACACCCGCGTGGCCAATGCTCTGGGCGCCAAGGACTCGTCGGTCCGGCTTCAGGCGGCCCTGGCGGTCGGCTCGAACCCCGACCCCGGCCTCCTGGAGACGCTCGTCGAGCGGTGCGCGGTCGAGCCGGACTTCTTCGTGCGAGACATGCTGTCCTGGGCGCTGACCCGCTTCTCGCCGCGGATCACCCTGCCCCGGATCCGCCAGGAACTCGACTCCGAGCGCGCTCAGGCCCGCAGTCAGGCGTTGCACACGCTCGGCAAGATCGGCGACAGGGGCGCGTGGGCCTGGATCACGCGCGACATGCTGCGCGATGCCGACGACGAGGTCGCGCGGACCGCGTGGCGCGTCGCGGTCGCCCTCGTGCCCGAGGGCGAGAAGAAGGCCCTGGTCGACGAACTGGTTGTGCAGCTCGGCCGCGGCGACCGCAGTGTGCAGCTGAGCCTGAGCCGGGCACTCGTCGACCTCGGCGACGTGATCGAGCCCGCCCTGGAGAAGGCCGCGGCGAATCCCGACCCGGCTGTGGCCGCGCATGCCCGTGCCACCGAGTTGCTCCTGCGGGACCCGGAGACCGGTTTCAACGCGGCCATTGATGAGGCGAGGCGGGTCATCGCACTCGGCCCGGAACGAGCCGCTGCTGCTGCCGCCGCTGCTGCCGCCGCGGGAGTCGCCGAGCCTTCGAAGGCTGCCTGCGTCGCGGCGATCGGCGAGCCCACGGAGACGACCGAATCGACGGGGGCTGTGGATGCCGTGGATGCCGTGGATTGCTGATCGGCGACGTGTCCCGCCACTCGGGGGTGAGCACCCGGATGCTTCGGTACTACGACGCCCTCGGCCTGGTGCGACCGACCGGTCGCACCCTCGGCGGCTACCGCGAGTACTCCGCCGAGGACGTCCGGAGGATCTTCCACGTGGAGAGCCTGCGGTCCCTCGGGCTCTCGCTCAAGCAGATCGGGCGTGCGCTGGAGGATCCGGCCTTCACACCGTCCGCCCTGGTCAGCGATCTCATCCGGTGGACCGAAGACCGTTTGGAGCGGGAACAGGAGCTGCTCGAGCGGCTCCGCGCGATCGACGCGTCGGCGCCCACCGGCTGGCAGGACGTCCTGCGCATTGTCGAGCTCATCCAGGGGCTCGACTCGACCAGCGCTGCGCGCAGGCAGCAGTCCGTCCTGGCCCGACCGGAGGGCGTGTCCGTTCCCGCCGAACTGCTGGTCAAGGCGGTCCTGGCCGAATCCGACCCCAACGTCGCGGGCGCTCTGCGCTGGGCGCTCGCCCGATCGGGCGCCGACGGCGTGGCAGCGCTGGCCGCCGGCGTGCACTCGGAGGATGTCGGCATCCGGCAGCGCGCGGTGCGGGCGATCGCCGAGATCTCCGAGGCCCCGGATGCGACCGCTGCGCTTGCGGACGCGCTCAGGGATCCGGACACAACGGTGCGCAGGCGCGCCGCGCTGGCGCTGGGCAGGCGCGGCGGGACCGCGGCCGTGCCGGTACTCGTCGGCATGGTGGTCGAGGGCGTCAACGACGTCGACGCGGCGGAGGTCCTGGGAACGCTGTTTTTGGACCCCGGCTGCGCGGACCGGATCATCAGCGCGCTGGTAGCCGAACTCGCCGCGCACGCTGCGGACTCCGCGGTGCGGATACGCCTGGCCCAGGCGCTGGTCGAGCTGCCGGGGACCGCCGGGCGGGAGGTCCTGCGCCAACTGACCCACGACAGCGACCGCACTGTCGCCCTCGTCGCCTCGGTCTTCGTCGAAGCTGTCGAAGAACGGTCCCCTGAAGGCCGAGGCGACGAGGATTCCTGAAAGCGCGCGACCGAGGTGTGGACCGGAATGCCCAGAACCCGTCTGGCAGGTCGCCAACCGTGGTCCGGCGGGTTGCCGCAGACACCGCACCGCCGGTCGGCCGCGCAATGCCCGGCGCGGGTCAGGCGTTCTCGGTGGTGGGGTGGCCGCCGGGGCCGTTCCAGTCGACGAGCTGGACGATGATGCCGTTGGGATCGCGGACCTGGAAGGCACGCTCTCCCCATTCCTCGACCGTCAGTGGCATCGTGATGGCCACGCCTTCGCCCTGAAGTCGGGCGAGTTCACCCTCCAGGTCGTCCACCACGAACGCGAGGATCAGCCCTGTGGCGTGGTCGTCGCGCTGGTCGGCGGGCAGGGTCGGCAGCCCGCGGCGCAGGTAGACGACGTTCATGCCGGCGTCATCGCGGCTGAGGGAGGCGAAGCCGTCGGCCGCCATCAGTTCCGTGAAGCCGAAGTGCCTGGCGAGGAAGGCCGCCGAAGCGGCGACGTCGTCGACGTTCAGCGACACCGCGGACGAACTGATCTTCATGGGGGATTCTCCGAGATCTGGTGCGACTAACTCTGTACGCAGTACATAATACATAGTACAAAGTTTCGCGGACGATGATGGCTACGTGACGGCTGAACGATCGGGCGCCGGTGATCCGGCCCGCACACTGGCTCTGCTGTGGGGAGAGGCGTCGACGGCATCCCGCCGGGGGCCGAGCCGGGCGCTGGACCTCGCCGCCGTGGTCAGGACCGCCACCGATCTTGCCGACCAGGAGGGCCTCGCCGCGGTGACGATGCGGGCTGTCGCCCGTGCCTTGGGCGTGGTCCCCATGACGCTTTACACCTACGTGCCGGGCAAGGAAGAGCTGCTGGACCTGATGCTCGACGCGGCCTATGCCCGGATGTCGCGTACGGACACCGCCGGCGCGTCGTGGCGGGAGCGGCTCACCGCCGTCGCCGACGAGAACCGCGCCCTGTTCGCCGCGCATCCCTGGGCGGCCGAGGTCTCCACCCTGCGCCCTCCCTTGGGACCGGGCCTCATGGCCAAGTACGAGCATGAACTGTCCGCCTTCGACGCCCTCGGCCTCTCCGACACCGAAATGGACGACTGCCTGACCTACCTGCTGTCCTTCGTCCAGGCCAACGCCCGTGCGGCCCACGAAGCGACCGGCGCGGCGGCTGGCCCCGACGGTGACGACACGCGGTGGTGGGCGCGGGTCGGCCCCCTCCTGGCCCGCGTGCTGGACGAGCAGCACTATCCGCTCGCCAGCCGAGTCGGCACGGCCGCAGGCCAGGCACGCGGCAGCGCCCACGATCCCGACCACGCCTACCACTTCGGCCTTGCCCGCCTTCTCGACGGCCTGGCCCCCCTCATCGAACGCTGCTGACACTCCCCCGACTAGTCGGAGCCCGCGGCCAGAGGTGGCCGCGGGGGCGGCCGGGCGGAGCGGGGGGGGGGGCCCCCCGCCC
>NZ_JALKFY010000683.1:13599-47331 GCF_023242985.1 Frankia sp. Mgl5
CGCCCCCCGGCCGCCACCCCCCCCCTCCCCGCGGGCCCCCGCCCCGCCGGGGCCCGCCGGGCTCCGAGGGTCGAAGCGGAGGTCAGGCCTACCGGCCTGACTGCTGAGATCACTTCACTGGTCGCGGCCCTGCCGCAGCCAGTGCCAGGCGAGGGCCCCCAGCCACAGTTCGAAGCCGAGCGTGCTCAGGGCGAGCAGCGGGAACAGGTCGCCGACCAGCAAGGTGGCGCTGCCGACGAGGCTGACCGGCAGCAGCGCGACGCCGGTGCGTCGCAGCCACGGCGCCACACCCTCCGCGCCCAGGCCGAGCAGGATCGCGCCGACGAAGAACACGCGCGGCAGCGCCGAGAACGCCAGGGCGAACGGCGCGGCCGAGTCCCATCCGGCGAGAATCCTCACGTCGCTTCCCGTGGCCGCCGTTTCCAGGGCGATGTCGTGCAGCACCCCGGCGAACGGCCAGATGAGGGCCAGCAGGGTGCCCGCGGCGACGGCGACCGCCGCGAGCACGCCGGTGCCGTCCACCCGGCGCAGGCGCAGGTGCACCACACCGAGAAAGCCCAGCAGCAGCGACCCGGAGATCATGAACACGTAGTTGCCGGTTCGGTAGGCGGTCTCGGCGTCGAGCACATTTGTGCCGCGTTCGAGGGCCGGATCGTCCGGCGAGCCACCGTGTGGCAGCACGAACACCGCCATGCAGACCATCACGACGAGCTGGCAGACGGTGAAGGCGATGCCGAAGCGAGCGCTGAGCCGACCGACGTCCAGGCCGGCGCCGGGGCGGGCGTGGGCCGGTCGGCCACCGGAAGCCCGGTCGGGGGCGTGACGGTGGGACGCGGCGTCTTCCAGAACAGCCATAACAGGGCTGACCGTGGTCATGATCCACCTTTCTGCTGGCCCGTCCGGAGCCGGATCGAGCCGGGTTTCGCCGGCCGTTGCGCCGACACCAGAACGGTAGGAGTCGGGCGGCCGGCCCCACATCGACCGAGGGGCTGCTCGTGGAGTCAGCCCGGGATGACGCGCGGCTCATCCGGGATGACGTGGGTTTCAGCCCTCGGGCTGATGCCACGGCCGCCCCGCGCCCGTACGCTCGCGATCGTGGACCGTGCCCAGGACCGCCTGCCGCAATGGCTCCGGACGCCCAGGACCGACGCCACCATGGCGGCGGCGTTCACTCTCGCCGGGCTCGCGCAGACGGCGATCTACCCGATGGCGGGCGGCGCGCTGGGCCCGCTGTATGTGCTCGGCTCCACGTTGCCGCTCGCCTGGCGCCGTAGCCGGCCGGTCGAGTCCGCGCTGGTGTCGTCGGCGTTCTGGCTGATCCCGCTCGACGGTTACCCGGTGCTCGGCTACGTGGTGGTGATCCTTCAGTTCTTCGCCCTGGGTAGTCGCGGGACCCCGCGTGCCGCGGTCGCGCTGGCTACCCTGTGGGCGTGCGCGGTGTCGGTGGTCGGCACCCTGCTCGGTCCCGAGGCGCCGGTTGCCGCCATCGGCGGTGCCCTCGCGGTGGCCGCGCCGGTGGGTGTCGGTCAGGTCGTCGCTCGGCTGCGGCGGCAGAACGCCGAACTCGCCAGGCTCACCGAGGACCTGCGGCGCGAGAGGCTCAATGCCGAGGAGGCGGCGGTCGGCGCCGAGCGTGCCCGCATCGCCCAGGAACTGCATGACGTGGTGGGGCACGAGGTGACCCTGATAGCGATCCAGGCGGAAGCCGCCGCGTCCGTGCTGCGGGTGAGACCCGAGCGGGCCGCCGAGCCGGTCGAGGCCATCAGGGCCACGGCGCACCGGACGCTCGCGGAGATCCGTTCCGTCCTCGACATCCTCGCGCCCGGCGGCCGGGATGGCCGGGGCGGCCGAGAGCCCGCGCGGGAGGACATCGCCGAGATCTCCCGCCGCGCCGAGGACGCGGGCATCGCCAACACGCTCGTCGTCACCGGTGATCCGTGGCCCGCTCAGTCGCCCGCGTCGCTCGCGGTCGGCCGGATCGTGCGCGAGTGCCTGACCAACGCGGGGCGGCACGCCCCGGGGGAGCGGGTCAGCCTCACCGTGAACTGGACCGCTCGGGAGGTTCGTCTGGAGGCGGTGAACCCGGGCGCGCCCACGCGCCCGCCGACCCCCGGCCGCGGCCTTTCCGGGATCCGCCACCGGGCGGACCTGCTCGGCGGAACGTTCCACTCCCGAGTCCACGACGGGCTGTTCGAGATCCGGGTGACGTTGCCGGCGGCGTCACCGACGTCCGCGGCCGGCCAGGCCACGCAGACCGCCGGGCCGGCCACACCGACCGCCGATCCGACCGCCACGGGGACCGCCGATCCGGCGGCGCGGGAGGCCGACCCGGGCGCACGGGGCGCCACGGTGGCGGCGAGCCCGCGGTGACCCGCGTGCTGATCGTCGACGACCAGGATCTCGTGCGGCAGGGACTGCGGATGATCCTGGAGCTGGCCGGGATCGAGGTGGTCGGCGAGGCGCGAGACGGGGACAGCGCCGTGCGGGCGGCGTCGCGGTACCGGCCCGACGTCGTCCTCATGGACCTGCGGATGCCCGGAATGGACGGCGTCGAGGCCACCCGCCGAATCGTCGCCGCCGGTGACGCCCGGGTCATCGCGCTGACCACGTTCGACGTGGATCAGAACGTGGTGGACGCCCTGCGAGCGGGTGCCGCCGGGTTCCTGCTCAAGGACGTCACGTCGGAGGGGCTGGTCGACGCGGTGCGGCGCGCCGAGGCCGGCGAGCCGGTCGTCGCGCCCGCCGTCCTGGCCCGGATGATGGACCACTTCGCCACCCGCCCGCCCGAACAGCCCCGCCTCCCGGCCGGCCTGGACGAACTGAGCGACCGCGAACGGGAGGTTCTGGCCATGATCGGGGCCGGGAGGTCGAACGCCGAGATCGCCAGCGAGCTGTTCATCAGCATGGCCACGGTGAAGACGCACGTCCGGCACATTTTCGCGAAGCTCGACCTGCGCGACCGTGCACAGGCAGTGGTGGCCGCCCGTGACGCCAGGCTCGGCTGATCGGTCGGAATCGACCTGAGGAGGCCAGAGCGCCCGATCTTGGTGTTGATCTCGCTGGTCCGCAGCCCGCGGGCCAGCCTCGCCTGTCTGCCCTGGAAGCGGTCGCGCGTGCCTTGACGCAGTCCGGCTTCCGGCCGTCCCAGCACCGCCCTGTGGACGGCCCCTCGCCGTCGTCACCCGGCCCGGCCGCGTCGCGTTCGATCAGACTGACGTGGTGACCTCGAACGGGCGCCAGGGCCAGCTGGTGTCGATGACGGCGTCCGGCCGCCCGCCGCGGCGGCGCAGGTACGACTGGTAGTCCTCGGCCCAGCGGCGGTGCGCGTCGGCCTGCCAGTTCTGGAGCGCGGTCAGGCCCATCGCGGCCCAGTCGGGATGCAGCCGGGGAAGACGCCAGGCGATCCTGGCCGTGGTGAGGCAGTCCGCGAGCGCGTCGTGGGCGCCGTCCTGGCGGACGCGGTAGTGGGTGGCGAGCGCGGTCAGCGTGCGCTTGCCGGGCCGGCGCGGATCGAGCTCACGGTCGATCACCATGGGGTCGAGGACGAGCATGTCAACCTCGGCGAGGCCGCGGCCGTGGTGGCGGCGCAGCTCGCGGTCGAGGAGCGTCAGGTCGAACGAGCTGTTCATGATGACGACGGGGATGCCGTCGCGCCACACGCCCTCCAGCACCTGGCCGACCCGGCCGAGCACCTCGGCGGGATCACGACCCTCGCGGCGGGCACGCTCCGTTGTGATCCCGTGTATGCGCGCCGCCGCCTCCGGGACGTCGACGCCCGGATCGATGATCTGGCAGAGCTGGTTCAGCACCCCGGACGGGCCGACTTTCAGGAGCGCGACCTGAACAGCCCGGTCGGTCTCCACGTCGGTTCCGGTCGTCTCGAAATCGAGCACGGCCATCGGGCGCTGCCACCACGCCATCGTCCGGTCGTCTCCTCGGAACAGCCCGGGGACGCCGTCACACCGAGGCCAGGGGGTGAACACCGTCATTCCACCGGACGGCGCGGGCCCGAAGAAGGGGATTGGTGGTCCCCTGGGTCTTCGCTGTCGCGGTGTTGTCGCGACCCCGGCCAGTATGCCCGGAAGACTCCACTCTCACTCGGTCAGGAGCGGCCGGCCGGCCCGGGGCCGGTTCTGTCAGATCGTCACGGCGCCGGTGTCGGTGTCGGCGCCAGGGCGGACGCCGTGAGGGCGGCCGCGGCGGCAGCGGCCTCCTCCGCGCCGAGCGAGGACCAGAAGTCCGCCCCCGGTGTGGCCTCGGCGTGTGTCCTGCGGCCGTCGTTCCAGGCCGCGTCGAAGGACAGCCGCCAGGAGTGCAGGAACGTCCGGGTCACCGGCGCACGGTCGAACAGCGGGTCGCCTTCGATGGGATGTCCGACCCAGGCCAGGTGGACCCGGATCTGGTGGCGCCGTCCGCTGATCGGGTAAGCGGCGACCAGGGTGTGCTCCGCGCCCTCCCACACCCGGGCGATGCGGGTGACGGACGGGTAGGACCGGACGTTCGGGAACGTCCGGGCGGCGGGCACCGTCCAGCTCGCGGGGCCGCGGCCGCCGCTGCCGGCCGGGCCGTCGGAGCCGGGGGCGCCGTCGGAGTCGGGCGTGCCGGCGGGGCCGTCCGGGGTGGGTGTTCCGGCGGGGCCGGGCCAGGCGACGATGTCGGCCCGGTTGGCCGCGATCCGCACCCGGTTCTTGCGCCCGACGCTCAGCGGGAGGTCGATCGTGGCCAGCGCCGGCAGCCCTCGGGTGCGCGTCAGCGCCAGATAGGTCTTCTCCACCGTGCGCCGGTTGAACTGCCGGGTCAGGTCGCCGTGGAAGCGCAGCTCCTTCGCGAACAGGACGACGCCGGAGGTGACCTTGTCGATGCGGTGTGCGGGGAACAGCTCCTCACCCGCGTCCCGTGCCATGGACACCAGGTCGGTGTCGTGGCGCTCGCCCATGACCGAGACGCCCACCGGCTTGTCGAGTGCGAGCACCGCCTCGTCCTCGAAGATCTTCTGGCTCTCCCGGATCGTTGTCCACTCCGTCACGAGACCGCCCGCCCCCACAGTGCCGATGCTCACAATTCAAGTATTCGCCACACGGAGAGCCGGCGGACGGGATCCTCCCGAGGTAGGCGGTCCGCTCTGCCCGACGCGGGCGTCCTGTCGATGTTTCCAGGCGGCCCTGGGAGCCTGGCTCCGGTGCCGATCGCCGGGCCGGATCGGCGCCGCGGCCGGCTACCCGGCCGACCGTGCGCAACCTGACGTCGGAAATCTTCCTTGTTTCGTGTAATAAGCCCAGTACCAGCTACTTCGCCCGTAGCAGAAGGGACCATCATGACTGCCGGCCCCCGTCAGCCTGACCGCACGTCATCCGCAGCCGGCTCGACGTTCATGCCCGGGAAGACCGCCGCGGTGCCCCGCCAGCCGTCGGCCGTGTCCGGGGGAGGCGAGGCCCGGGCCCGAACCGGGATTCCCGCCGAGGTGGGGACGCGCGCGGGGAGCGCTGAGAGCGCGCGCGGCGCCGAAAGCACGCGCCGTGTCGAGGACGGCCCGGGCGGCAGGCCCGCGGAAGTGGCGGCCGGGCCCGGTGAGGTCACGGGGAGCACACACGCGCCGGCCGCCGGCAACGGGATCCTGGGCGGTGTGCCGCCGATGGCGCGGCCACGGGCCGCCGCCGGGGCGCTCTTCTTCGACGAGGAGGGCCGGGTCCTGCTGGTTGAGCCGTCCTACAAGCCGGGGTGGGACATCCCCGGCGGCTTCATCGAACCCGGCGAGTCGCCGTACGCGGCGTGCGTCCGCGAGGTCGAGGAGGAGATCGGCATCGTCCCGCCGATCGGACCGCTGCTGGCGGTCGACTGGGCCTCCGACGAGATCGCCGGAGACATGCTGCTGTTCGTGTTCGACGGCGGACTGCTGCCGGAGCCGTGGCGGGAGCGGATCCGGGTGGACATGGACGAGATCATCAACTGCGCCTTCACCCCGATCTCCGAGGTCGATGACGTCCTGCCCGTCATGCACGCCCGGCGGGTCCGGGCCGCCGCCGAGCGGCGCGGGCAGGGTGACGGCGCCGGCTATCTCGAGCGCGGGTACCTGGTGCCGTCCGATCCGGCGCTCGCCGCGGACGGCTCCGGGGAGTAGCCGCATCCGCGGCGACGGTCCCTCCGCGCGCGGAGATGCCGACCGGGCCGCGGGGGGCGATGATGCCGGCACGGGACGGCGTTCGCCACGCGTGGCTGACGGTTGCCGAGCTGGCCCCCAGGGCACCGGGCCAGCTCGCGGACGGTCGGCAGGCGGTCGTCTGCACCCGGCCAGCGCGGCTGACAGGGGTGACGTATGTCCAGGACGATCCGAGCGGCGCTTGTCCAGGCACGGTGGACGGGCGACCGGGAAACGATGATCAAGGCTCACGAGGAGCACGCACGGTCGGCCGCCGCGCTGGGCGCACAGGTCATCTGCTTCCAGGAGCTCTTCTACGGGCCTTATTTCTGCCAGGTTCAGGACGCCGCCTTCTACTCCTACGCGGAGTCGGTGCCGGGGCCGATCGTCGACCGGTTCGCCGCGCTCGCCGCGGAGCTCGGGATAGTGATGATTCTGCCGGTCTACGAGCAGGAGCAACCCGGGATCCTCTACAACACGGCGGCGGTCGTGGACGCCGACGGCTCCTTTCTCGGCAAGTACCGCAAGACCCACATCCCGCACGTGGCCGGATTCTGGGAGAAGTTCTACTTCCGGCCCGGGAACCTCGGATATCCGGTCTTCGACACGGCGGTCGGCCGGATCGGGGTCTACATCTGTTACGACCGTCATTTTCCGGAGGGCTGGCGCGCGCTCGGCCTGAACGGGGCCGAGCTGGTGTTCAACCCGTCCGCCACCTCCCGCGGCCTGTCGAACTACCTGTGGAAGCTCGAGCAGCCCGCGGCCGCGGTCGCCAACGAGTACTACGTCGGCGCGGTGAACCGGGTGGGTGTCGAGGACCTGGGCGACGACGACTTCTACGGAACCTCCTACTTCGTCGACCCCGAGGGGACGTTCGTCGACGGCACCGCGGACGCGCACGAACCGGAACTGCTGGTCCGAGACCTGGACATGAGCCTGTTGACCACGGTGCGCGACCGGTGGGCGTTCTATCGTGACCGACGGCCGGACACCTACGGCGACCTCACCGCGCCGTGACCGGTCGCGTGCCGTCCCGACCCGGGCCGGCAGCCAGGTGGGAAGCAGGTCCGGTGAAGGGGCAGACGACGTGAGGACGCTGATCACCGGCGGGACGCTGGTCGGCCCGCTGGGCGCGACGCCCACCGAGATCCTGGTCGACGGCGAGACCGTCGCGGCTCTGTTCGCGCCCGGCAGCCTGCCAGAAGGCCTGCGCGGCAGCCTGCGCGACGGCACCGGCTCCTCGGTCGACCGGGTCATCGACGCCACCGGGAAGTACGTGATCCCGGGCGGCGTCGACGTCCACACGCACATGGAGCTGCCCTTCGGCGGCACCTCGGCGTCCGACACCTTCGCCACCGGGACGGCCGCCGCGGCCTGGGGCGGCACCACGACGATCATCGACTTCGCGGTGCAGCGCACCGGCGAGGTGGTCGAGGAGTCGCTGGCCGCCTGGCACGCGAAGGCCGAAGGCCAGTGCGCCGTCGACTACGGCTTCCACATGATTATCGGCGGCGTCGACGACCAGGCGCTCAAGGCGATGGACTACCTCGTCGCCAACGAGGGCATTTCCAGCTTCAAGCTGTTCATGGCATACCCCGGAGTCTTCTACAGCGACGACGGCCAGATCCTGCGGGCTATGCAACGGGCGGCCGAATCCGGCGCGATGGTCATGATGCACGCGGAGAACGGCATCGCGATCGACGTCCTCGCCGCCCAGGCGCTCGCCCGTGGCGAGACGGGCCCCGTTCACCACGGTTACACCCGTCCACCCGAGCTGGAAGGGGAGGCGACGAACCGGGCGGCGGTGCTGGCCCGGGTCGCCGGAAACTGCCCGCTCTACTTCGTGCACATGTCGGCGTCCGAGGCGCTGGCGGTCGTCTCGGCGGCCCGCGGCGCCGGCCACAACGTGTTCGCCGAGACCTGCCCGCAGTACCTGTACCTCAGCCTCGAGGAACATCTCGGGGCGCCCGGCTTCGAGGGCGCGAAGTACGTCGCCTCGCCACCGCTGCGGACGAACACGGCCAGCCACCACGACGACCTGTGGCGCGGCCTGCGTACCGACGACCTCGCCGTGGTCTCCACCGACCACTGTCCGTTCTGCTTCCGGGATCAGAAAGAGCTCGGCCGCGGCGACTTCACCAGGATCCCGAACGGGATCGGCACCGTCGAGCACCGCATCGACCTCGTCTACCAGGGCGTCGCCAGCGGGCGACTCTCCCTGCCACGCTGGGTGGAGACCTGCGCGACCACCCCGGCGCGGATGTTCGGCCTCTACCCCCGCAAGGGGATCGTCGCGCCCGGCTCGGACGCCGACATCGTCATCTACGACCCGGCGGCCAGCACGACCATCTCCGCGTCGACGCACCACATGAACCTCGACTACTCCGCCTGGGAGGGCTTCCAGGCCGCGGGAAAGGTCGACACCGTTCTCTCCCGCGGCACGGTCGTCGTCGCCGGCGGGGAGTTCCACGGGCGGGCCGGGCACGGGCGTTACCTGCGCCGCGGCCTGTCCCAGTACCTGCGATGAGCGTGGCGGCGGCGAGCTGGAAGGCAGGTCCCTGATGGATGTCGGAGTGGTGCTGCAGACCAACCCGCCCGCGTCCAGGGTGGTCGAGCTCGCCCGGCAGGCCGAGACGCTCGGCTTCAGCCACGTGTGGACGTTCGACTCCCACCTGCTGTGGGAGGAGCCGTTCGTCATCTACAGCCAGATCCTCGCGGCCACCCGCAAGGTGAAGGTCGGCCCGATGGTCACCAACCCGGCGACCCGTGACTGGACGGTCACCGCCTCCCTGTTCGCCACGCTCAACGAGATGTTCGGCAACCGCACGATCTGCGGGATCGGCCGCGGCGACAGCGCCGTCCGGGTCCTCAACGGCCGGCCGACGACGCTGGCCACCCTGCGGGACTGCGTCGCCGTCGTCCGCGCCCTCGCCAACGGGCGGGAGGCGGAGGTGAACGGCGCGAAGCTGCGCTTCCCGTGGGGCACCGACAGCCGGCTGGACGTCTGGATCGCCGCCTACGGCCCGAAGGCCCTGGCGCTGGCCGGCGAGATCGGCGACGGGTTCATCCTGCAGCTCGCCGACCCCGACATCGCCGCATGGACCATCCGGGTGGTGCGCGAGGCCGCCGAGAAAGCCGGCCGCGACCCAGCGTCGGTGAAGTTCTGCGTCGCCGCGCCCGCCTACGTCGGCGACGCCGACCCACTGTCCCTCGCCCACCAGCGCGACCAGTGCCGCTGGTTCGGTGGGATGGTCGGCAACCACGTCGCCGACCTCGTCGCCCGCTACGGCACCCCGGCCGCGGCCGGCCCTGTTCCGGCCAGCGACATGGCGCTGCCCGCGGCCCTCACCGGCTACATCACCGGCCGCAGCGGCTACGACTACAACGAGCACGGCCGCGCCGGGAACATCCACACCGACTTCGTCCCCGACGAGGTCGTCGACCGGTTCTGTCTGCTCGGTCCGCCCGCGGCGCACATCGAGCGACTCACCGAGCTCGCCGGCCTCGGCGTCGACCAGTTCGCGGTCTACCTCCAGCACGACGCCAAGCGCGCCACCCTCGAGGCCTACGGCGAGACCGTCATCCCGGCGGTCAGCGCCACCATCCAGGCGAAAACACGCTGACCGAAGTCCGGGGACGGTGACCCACCCTCCGCCGGCTGACCGCGACAGCCGCTGCGTCAGGTCAGGGCGCCGGAACGCCGCAACAGGTGCGACACCTGCGCCCGCTGATCCGGGGCGAGCGCGGGGGCCGAGGCGCCGAGGGAACGCAGGAGCAGATCGTCGGCGCCGTGCTCGTCCCCCGCGGCGCGGATCACCTCCGCCACCCGCCACAGCACGGGTCCGCTGTCCGGGGCGTCCCGCAGCGCCGAGGTCGACTCGCCGGACGCCTCGGTGACCCGGCCGAGCCGGGCCAACGCCAGCGCCCGCGCCGCCCGCAGCTCCGCCCCGCCTGTCGAGGACGAGACGCCGCCCGCCTTCGCGGCCGCCGTGCGCGCGAGCCGGTCGAAGTCCTCGATCGCCCCGGTGTTGTCGGCCAGGTCGACCCGCAGCTGGGCCCGACCGGCCAGCGCCGACACCGCGTCGGGGGCGATCGTGAGCACCGCCGAGAAGATGGCCGCGGCCGCCCACGGCTGACCGGCACGCCAGAGCGCGTGCGCCAGGTCCGACTGGACGTCCGCGTCACCCGGCAGGCGTTCCCCGGCGGCCTGCAACTCCTCCACCGCGCGCCCGACCTGACCGGCGTCCAGCAGAAGCCGGCCGAGAGTGGCCAGCACCCGCCCGGAGGCCTCGGTGTCCGACAGCGACTCGTAGATCTCCGCGGCCTCGCGATGACAGGCCTCGGCCTTCTCCAGCCGTCCCTCGGCCTGGAAGAGCTGTGCCCGCAACGCCTGGGTCCCGGCCCGGGTGAGCGAGGGCGCCGGGTCGCGTCGCAGCGCCTCCTCGGCGTGGGCGCACGCGGTGGCCAGGTCACCGTCCGCGAAACTCACCTGCGCCGCCCGAAGGTAGTCGTCCGCCCCGATCTCGGCGACCGGTCCGCTGCTGCCCGTCCACGGGTTGGACGTCCGCTGCAACGGTTCGAGCAGCCGGTCGTCGAAAAGCTCGAAGCGACGGGAGCCGGACAGGTGCTCGCAGCGCAGCACATAGCGCTCGGTCAGGGCGTCGAGCACCGTCGTGGGCATGCCGGCGGTCATGGTGAGACCCTCGTCGACCACGCCGCGCCGCCCGCGCTCGGTCACGAACGTCCGGGTCAGCCAGGCGCGCAGCTCGTCCTCGTCGAGATCGTGCTCGTGGGCGGTCGTGACCAGCGTCCGGGTCAGATAGTCCTCGAGGACCGCGGTGACGTTCCCGACCGGGCCGAGCCAGGACGCGGTCACCGGCGCATCCGCCACCGGCCGGGACCGCCACAGCGCCGTCGCCACGAGCTGCAGGAACACGGGCTGGACGGTCTCCGCGACCAACAGCGACTCGGCGCCGGTCGCATCGACGGTCCGGCTGGTCGTGAGATCGTCGACGCAGGCCGCGGCGGCGCCGGGGGCGAACCGGATCCCGGCGGCGCGCAGCGGCTCGACCAGGGCCGTCACAGCGCACTCCGGGCTCAGTGGGGCGACGGCGACCTCGGCGGTGACCGGCCCGGCGGACTCGTGGCCGCCCTGGTCGGCGCAGGCCGCCAGCAGGGTCCGCCGGTACGGCAGCAGCGCCGCGCGATGGTCGGACCGCAGCACCAGCAGGATCCGCAGGTTCGGTAGCGCGGTGGCCGCCAGGGCGAGCCCCTCGACGAACTGCGAGCGCAGCGGGGCCAACCGGGGCGACCGCGCGGTGAGGAACTCCTCGAACTGGTCGACGGCCAGCAGCATCGGCCGGGACGCGCCGCGCGGCCGCCGCCGCTCCGCCCGCTCCCGAAGCGCCTCCAGCAGGGACGACGACTCGTCCTCGTGGGACCAGCACCGCAGCAGCGCCCGGGTGAACGGGTTACCGGGCCCGACCACCGGTTCGAGCCCGTCGGGACTCGCGGTTGTGAGGCCGGGGCCGGTGATCCGCCCGACCGGCAGGACATCGGCATCGGCGCCGGCAAGATCCGGCAGGACGCCTGCCCGCAGCAGAGATGTCTTGCCGGCCCCGGCAGGGCCATGCGCGATGACGAGACGGCTGCGCAGCCACGCGGCTGACAGGGAGCGGGCCTCGGCATCCCGCCCGAAGAACGACCCGGACTCGTCCTCCTCGAACGGGCGCAGCCCGACATAGGGAAGATCGGCCCGCAACTGGGTCACCATCCGCCGGCCCGGCCCGACTGGCGCCACGACGACCCGCCCACGGGCCATGTCATCTCGGGACGTATCGGCACCGAGGGCAGTTGGCACCGGGCGGTCGCAGGTCTGCCGCCGGCACCGGCACCGGCTCCGAGTGGGGTTGCCAACGGCCGATTTGACGTCGTGGTCGGCTGGCCTGGGGAGATCCGAGTGATTCCTGCGCCTTTTGGTGGAAATTTGGCGGCGAGGGCTGGATAGTAGATATTCAACAGTGCTGATAGCCTTTCGGCGTTGACGCGACCGTGCCCGCGAATGGTATCCACCTGGCCCGGCCCGGCTCTGCCGCCGCGCGGTCCTGGACCGTCCCCATCATTCTCCGCCATATGGCGGCTACTGCGGGCCGACCTCGCCACATGGCAAGATTTTCGCAGTACGAGGAGTCGTCGCAGTCGCGGGCTTGGTCGGGGCGGGACAGTCCGGGTGATCGCGCGTGTGTAGGCTTCGCCGCCCTCGTTCCGGAGTTGACCCTCCCGATCGGTGGGCACATTCCGGACTGGCCGGAAGCTGCCGGCCGGCAAGGCGCCGGATCGCGGTACCCGGCAAGCGGTCGGCCGCGGCTGGGCCCGCCTCGTCGGCCATGGATCAGGCGGCTTGGTCCGGAGGGAAGGTGGCTCCGCCGGTCCCGCGCCGGCCAGCCGCCGGCGTGCCCACCGTCGGTGCGGCGCTCCCCGACCTGCCCCGGAAATAGCTTCTGACCTGCGGAAACATGCAGTTCAGAAGATGCTATGGAGTCGTTAGGCTGTCGTGGCCCGACGTGTACGGAGGTGCCGGTCGAGGAGCCATCGTGTGGGCCCCGATGCCCTGGTCGTTCGCCATTGGGGGTGGAGGTGTCGTGCGTCCGACATTCGGGCCGGGCTTTGGTAAGTTGGCCTGGGCCGGAAGAAGGTCGGGTGCATCGCCCGACCGACTCGCGGGCGGGCCTGCGGAATGGCGCCAGAGCCACTGGCCGATGTTATCATCAGGTGCGCCGCCGAAGATTTTGCGGCGCGCCGGCCAGATGTGTACGGGGCGAGGTGTCTGCGGCTCGTATGCTCGGCGGCTGTTCTGTACCGACGGGCGGGCGGGGGCGGAGGAACGTGGCTTCGGTGGTGGAGTTCGACTCGGCGAGCGGGCCAAGTCGAGGCGTTCCGATGATTTGGGGTGGTGTACCCCAGCGGAACAAGAACTTCACCGGGCGAGAAAGCCAGCTCGCCGAACTCCGTCGCCGTGTCTCCTCCGAGCAGACCGACGTCACTGCCGTCCTACCGCACGCCCTCCAGGGCCTGGGTGGTGTCGGGAAGACCCACCTCGCCATCGAGTACGCGTATCGGTACCAGTCGCACTACGACCTGATCTGGTGGATCCCCGCCGACCAGCCGGCGCTCGTGCGCTCCAACCTGGCCGCGCTGGCGCCTCGTCTCGGCCTCTCCGAGGGCGGCCTGCTGCGGGTCGAGGACTCGGTCGCCGCCGTCCTCGACGCCCTGCGCCGGGGCGAGCCCTACCACCGGTGGCTGTTGATCTTTGACAACGCCGACCAGCCGGAGCTGATCCGCAGCCTGATGCCGCACGGCCCCGGCCACGTGCTCGTCACCTCGCGTAACCGGCGCTGGCAGAGCATCGTCGACACGATCGAGGTCGACGTCTTCGCTCGCCGGGAGAGCCTGGAGTTCCTCGACCGCCGGGTTCCCGGCATCGCGCAGACCGACGCCAACCAGCTGGCCGACGCGCTCGGGGACCTGCCACTAGCGCTGGAACAGGCCGGGGCGCTGCAGTTCGAGACCGGCATGGGCGTCCAGGAGTACCTGCAGCTGCTGGGGGAGGCCTCGAGCCGGCTACTGGCGGAGAACCCGCCGTCCGACTACTCCAAGCCGGTGGCGGCCGCGTGGAGCCTGTCGGTGACCCGGCTTCGGGACCAGGCGCCGTTCGCGCTCGAGCTGCTGCGGCGCTGCGCCTTCTTCGGCCCGGAGCCGATCTCGCTGGAGATGCTCGACCGTGGCAAGTACACCCTGAGCTCCGACTTCGGCCGCTCGATGCAGGACCGGCTGCTCGTGAGCCGCGCCATGCGCGAGCTCGGCCGCTACGCGCTGGCGAAGATCGACACCAGTCGGAAGACGGTACAGGTGCACCGCCTGGTCCAGATGCTCATCCGCGACGAGCTCCCCGTCGAGGAGCAGGCCCGTATGCGGGACGAGGTGCACGCGCTGCTCATCGCCGCGGACCCCGGCGACTCCGAGACCACGAAGCGCGCCGCGTTCGAGGATCTGCTCCCGCACATCGTGCCCTCCGGTGTCTTCGAATCGACCGAGGTTCGGGCCCGCCAGCTCATCGAGCACCTGATCAGGTACCTGTTCAACGTCGGTGACTTCACCACGGGCCTGAGCGAGGCGGACCGCGCGCTTGCGCAGTGGGAGGAAGCCTCCGGCGAGCGCGATCCGGACGTGCTCGTCCTGAAGGGCATCAAGGCGGACATCCTCTGGGCGCTGGGCAGGCACCAGGATGCCTATAATCTTCGGCGGCCCACGCTGGAGGCGATCACCGAGGTCCTTGGGGCGGATCACGAGGAAACCCTCGTCATCCTGAACGGCCATGGCGCGGACCTGCGCGCCCGCGGCGATTTTCGGGCCGCGCTCGAGCTGGACGAGGATGCTCTTCCTCGACACGAACGCACCTTTGGTCCTTTTGCTCAGGAAACTCTCCTTGTGGCCAACAACCTCGCGTTGGACTACAACCTCAACAGCTCCTACGAGCGTGCGCTGCAACGGGATCAGGAGACGCTCGTCGGTAGGCGGGATCTGTGGGGCGGTGACGCCAATCCGTGGGTGGCGCTCTCTCTGGCCGCCGTCGCCCGTGACTTGCGGCAGGCGGGGCAGTACCTGAAGGCCCGGGATTCGGCGGAGCACGCATACCGGGTTTATGAAGATCTTGTCAACAACAGACTTCTTGCGGCTGATCACCCGTGGATCCTTCAGCAAGCCAAGGATCTTTCGGTTGCTCGACGAAAGGCCGGATACTTCCCGGAAGCGCTGGAGCTCGCCGAGCAGGTGTACGGCCGATACACGGACAGTCGGCAGTTCGGGAGAGAACACCCCGACGCTCTCGCTGCCGCCATCAACCTGGGAAACGCGCAACGGGTCGCCGGTGATCCCAACGACGCGGCAGAACGCATCGAGAAGACCGTTGGTCGATACCAGGACGTCTTCGGTGCCGATCATCCATATGCCTACGGGTGTCATCTGAATCTCGCGCTGGTCCACCGGCAGTTGGGCCGGGTCGACGAGGCCGAGCGTCTACTCAAGAGTGCGCTTGCCGGCCTGGACGACAGACTTGGCCCGGACCATCACTTCACACTCACCTGTCTGGCCAACCTGGCCACCGCAAGGTCCGCACAAGGCGCGATTGATGAAGCCCTGGAGATCGGGGAGCGGGCGTTGACCCAGTTCCGGGATCTTCTTGGACCCGACCATCCGCATACTCTGGTCTGCGCGACGAACGTCGCGTTGGACTTGGCGCAGCTTGGCCGGGACGAGGAGGCCCAGAAGCTCTCCGCTGACACCGTCGCTCGGTATCGCCGGGTCCTTGGACCCGAGCATCCCGACGTCAGGGCTGGTGAGCGGGGCGAGCGGCTCGACTTCGACTTCGAGCCGCCACCGCTGTAGCCTGCGGCGACTCCCTCGGGCAACGTGCTTCTGCTTTCGCACCGACTCAGGAGATCGTAGAGGGTAGCCAGGAGACGAGTTCGTCGGGATCGGCGCGGATCCCGGACAACTCTTCGATTCTCCTGTGCAACCGGTGGACAACCTCCGGTCGAGTGGTGAGCGCGGGGGACCCTGGCGTGGGGTGCAGTCCCCGGCACAACGCCAGCCCGGCCCAGGCGTCCAGGCGGTCGGGCTCGCGGGCCAGTTCTTCCTTGTAGGCCCGTGCCGCGTCTCGGGCGTCGCCGAAAGCGAGGGCCTGGTCGGCGGCGGAGACAGCGGCGTCCAGAACATGGGGAACGCCCTGCCGGGCGGCCTCGAATCGCTTCGGGTCCAGCAGGCGAAGATGGATGAGCAGAAATCGCGAACTGGTGACCAAGCCGCGGTTTCCCGGGAGGATGCGGGAGGGGATCCGCATGCTTTGTGAGGGTTGGCTGCCCTCGATCCAGGCTTGAGCCAAGATGGTGATCTTCGTTGGTGCGGGTTCGGCGTTGCGGAGCCGCCAGGTGATTCTAGTATCGTCGCAGGCTTGGCGAGCAAGCCGACCAGGGCCGTCGGGAACAGGTTTCTGTCGGCGGGCCCAGATATTGGCCTGCATACCGTCCAGAAAGCGCAGGCCGAGCCCCGTCATAGCTCCGGAGAGACGAAGGGTGCTGAGGACCCGCCACACTTCTTCCCGCCACCGCGCGAACTCGAAGTGCGCGAACTCGTCACCGTTCTCCGCTAGCCGCCTATAGTCCCAGAAGCCGGTCAGCCCGAGATAGGCGTAGGCGCCCTGCAGCAGACCAGGCAGGGGCCGTGGGTCACGGCGCCACGGTGCGTAGAACAGACGTTCCTCAGCCGGCTCGAACAGCGTGACGAGATCGAGCAGGGCCGACAGCTTCGTGTGCTGGAACTCGTGGACCAGCGCCGCGGCGAAGGAAAGCCCGTCACGCGGAAGCGTGAGGGCCACCGCGCCGAACGCCTCTCCGGACGAGGCGCTGAGTTCCTCGGCCCACGGAGAGGGAGCCAGCGGAAAGATCGTCGCGAGCCCGGCTGCCACGGCCTCCGCGATCAGCGGATCGTAGTCGCCGAGGATGCGCCAACCGGCATCGAGTCGTTGCTGCCAGACGTCGACGTTCTCGGTCACGGTGCCGGCTGTCATCGGCAGGTCGAGCAGCAGCCGGGCCGGGTCGACGTCGTCGAGCTGCAGCGCGATACGCCGGCCGTTCGCGACGCTGACCAGTCGCGGGACCATGCGCCATTGATCAGCCGGTGCGTGTGTCGGCGAACTGGTCTGGGACGGAGTCGCGGCGGGTGGGCCGACCGGCGGCTCCAGGGTGATCGTCGCACTGTCGGCGGCGCCGGTTGTCAGCCGCAGCCGCGTCCCCTCGATATGGACCGTGGCCCAGCCGGTCAGGCCGATCTGGACCTGGCCGACGCCGGGGATGCGCAGGTTGCCGCCCCGGAGCGGAACGGTCACTGTCGTGTGCAGACTGGCGCGCAGCGCGGCGGCGACAGCGAAGGCTCCGAGGATTCCGAGATCCTCCTCGAGTGACGTGGGTGGGTTGGTTCTCCCGTGCAGCCGACGCAGGCAGTGCATTGCCCAGAGGCCTAGTCCGGGAGACAGCAGAATCGTCTCGATCGCCCTCGGAGCCTGCCGCTGGGCCGCGGCGATCACCCAGTAGGCGTTCGCCAGCCCGCTGTCGGCGGCGGCCTCCGGAGCCCGCTCCGTGGCATCCGTCAGCACCGCGTGCAGCGCGAGGAGCCGCTTGCTCAGTTGTGTCCGGCGCAGGGCGAGAACGAGCCCGGTGCGACCCCCGCCGGCCGCTAGGTCGTCGAAGTCGGCCAGTGCGAGCCGATGAAAGTCAATTGTCACCCTGCAGTTTTGCCTTTTCGACGTCTGCCTGGATCTGTCTGCTGATATTTATTATCAGTTTGAACAGATCCGGGCAGTAGACGGATCTGTTCCGGAAGCCGCTGCCGGCGCGATACCGGTGGGGATAATAGCCACCTCCGCAGACACGGTGCACTGGGCATCGGCCGCACTCGGGACCGAGCGCGGCCAGGCCGATCTGCCGAGCGACGATACCCGGATGCCGGAGCGCCTCGTCGAGGTCGTTCTCCTGCACAGTGAGGCCGGTGGCGGCCGCACCGTGATAAGCCGACTTGAGCGCGTCGACCTGTTCGACGGAGCCGTCGGTCTCGATGACGACGACGGACGAGGGGGAGAGCCCGACCGTCTCGATGTGGCTGTGGCCGCCGAGCAGCAGCGAGATGATCTCCAGGAACAGGCGTATGTCCGTCTCGTGCGCGGGCGCCGAGTACCAGCGATCGAACAGGGCGATGAGCCAGTCGGCGTAGGGCGTTGACGTCTCGTCGTCGCCGCGGGCGGGTGGGCGGGCCGTCCAGTTCCCGTGGGGCAGCAGGAAGTCGATGCTTGGCGGCCGCCACGCCAGCAGGCTCTCGTACACCTCCTGCGGACTGCTCTCGGGATCGATCACGCAGAGCAGTCCGGCGAAGATCGGGCGGAACCGTTCGGAACCGAGCAGGCGCAGCCCACGGGCGATCTCAGTGTGGCTACCCCTCCCGTTCCGGTGGACCCGCCGTCGGTCGTTGACCGCCAGAGCACCGTCGATACTGACCCCGACCTGGATGTGGAGCTCCCGGCAGACCTCGAGGAACACCTCGTCGATCAGGGTGCCGTTGGTCTGGAGGGCGAACTCCACCACGGTGTCGGCGCCGACCGTGGCACGCAGGTGCTCCACGGTGGCGCGGAGGTAGCCGGGACCAGCGAGGAGCGGCTCACCGCCGTGCAGGACGACGTGCATCCGCGGGAGTTCGTGCCTGCGCGCGTGTGCCGCGAGCCTGCGTGCTGTGGCTTCCACCACCGCCGGGCTCATCATGGCGGGCTGCCTGCGCCAGCTCTGATCGGCCTGGTGGTAGACGTAGCAGTAGGTACAGGAGAGATTGCATCGGCTGTTGACTTTGAGGACGACCTGGCGGAAGGGCGTCGGCCGCCATCCTGTAGTGGTCAGTCGGTGGAAGTCGAGATCGCTGGTGGGCCATTCACCCGCGGGATCTTCGCGGGCCGTGCCGAGGAGGTCGATCACACGATCTCGCCGTTCGGGCGTCAGGAGGCTGTGCTGAGGGTCGAGCTGAACCCCGGCAGCGACTGTTGGAATTCTGCGGATTCCTCCGCCGATCGGCCGGTGCTCGGTGGGATCCGGCTTCCTGGGATGCTCGTCTCGTCAAATGGCGCGGCGCTGGAGGAGAAGCCGGACAGCGGGAGACCGGTTTGTGCGGCCTCCCTGACCACGCGGCGCTCGACCTGCCGCAGCCTTCGATTCGTCGTTGTGGCCACCTCGTCGAGTTGGAACCCGCCCAGGTTGGGCAGGCGCGTCTCGATGTCGGAAGACGAGTCGTCCATGAGGTGTCCTCCTCCGCCGGGCCCGGTCTTCCAATCTAGCCGGTAGCGCCCGCAGGCGCTTCACTCCCGGTGAAGTCCACTGTTTCAGTGGTTCGTTCCCGGGCTCGTGGATGACCGAAGAGAACCCATCCTTTGCTGGTTTCGTAACCTAGCCGGTCATACATCGGGGAAGTCTCGCTCCGGGTCGTCGAGGACTGCGTCTTCCGCGACGGCGCTGATCGGCAATCAGCGGTCGGTACGTACCGCGGGGAGCACGTACAATCTGTTCCCGCCCGTCGGGACGAAGGATCCGGCCGAGTGCACCCTACTTGAGCCGGTGTACGCGGCACGGCCCAGCGGGCCACGGGAGGGGGCTTACTCGGTGTCGGCGGAGAGTATCGGCCGGGAGCTTGGCCAGCGCCGGGTCGATAGGGAGGGCGGCCCCGCGGGGTTTCGCCGCGTTGCCCGTGCGCGGGCCCCGGCGCGGGCTGATGCCGGCTGGCATGCCTGACTCCTGGAGCGGGCTGCCGCTCTACTTTTTCTTCAGCTATGCCCGGGCGGACAGCCGTGACGATCCTCTGCTCGAGCAGTTCTTCCGCGACCTCAGAGCCGAGGTGCGCCGCCGGGTGGGCCATCCGAGTGCGGACAGCGTCGGCTTCCTGGACCAGAGCAGCATCCAGCCGGGCGAGGCCTGGTCGGCGGAGCTGGGAGCGGCACTCAGCCGGTGCAGAACCTTCGTCGCGATGTGCTCGCCCTCGTTCTTCGCCAGCGAGTACTGCGGCCGGGAATGGGGGATGTTCGACGGGCGATTGCACGCCGCCTCCGCGGCGGGCCGGGTGTGCCCACCAGCGCTGTTGCCCGTGATCTGGACTCCTTTACGCGTTCTACCGGAGCCGCTCGCGCGCCTGCAGTATGATCACAGCGGTCTGGGGGATACGTACGCCCAGTTCGGTCTGCGGTACCTCCTGCGGCTGAAGCGCAATCATGACGAATATCAGGAGTTCCTGCTGACGTTAGCGGTCCGGATCGTCGATCTCGCTGAGGACTCTCCGTTGGTCCCTCAGCGCGAGATCCCAGCGCTCCACCAGGTTCCCAACGCATTCCCCCCGCTCGCTGGGTCAGCGCCCCCACCGGACGAGGAAGATCTGCCGCCAGCCGGCGGGCTGGGAACGGACGTGCCCAGCCCGCCGGGAATGGACGGCGCGGCGGACGAGGCCCTCGAGCCCGAGGGCGAGGGTAGGCCGCAGGCGTCGACCAGCCCGCCGGAGACATCGCCACCCGGCCCGCTCCCACCGGCGCTGGGGCCTGGCGTCAGAGGGCCCGGGCGGATCACCTTCGTGCTGGCCTCGACGTCGGCAGAGGAGATCGCCGCGTTAAGACGCCAGCTCGACTACTATGGTAGTTCGTTTGAAGAGTGGATGCCGTACAGGCCGAGTAATCCCCTCCGCGCCTGTGTGCTGGCACAGATGGTCGCCGCCAGGCAGGGGCTCGTCTCGAATATCGTTCCTCTGGATAGCGGAGTCTCCGACCTTCTGGAGAGATCCAGTTTACGCAATGAGATCGTGGTACTCGTCGTCGACATGTGGGCGGCCAAGCTGGAGAGCTACCGCCAGGCGCTGGTCGCGTACGACGGCCGTAACGAGCCGACGTCGGGCGTGCTGGTTCCGTTGAACCCGGACGATGTGGAGACGCACGCGAACTCTGAGCACCTCACCGAGGTGCTGGCGTCCATTTTTCGTAACAACTTCATTCGTCAGGACAAGTTGTTCCGGATGAACATCCGGACATTCGAGGAGTTCGACCTGGCGCTGGTGCAGATCATAGCCGAGTCGCAGGCGCGCATCTTCGAGTACCGGCAGGTCCTGCGGCGGACGGGTACGAAGTCTCGTCGTCCACCCCGGCTTGACGCCCCCTAGGTGGCGTCGGTGTCTGGTGCAGAGCTCGGAACTGTAGTCACGTTCTATTCCTACAAGGGCGGGACCGGTCGGTCCATGGCCCTCGCCAACACCGCCTGGTTGCTGGCCAGCAGCGGCTATCGGGTGCTGGTGGTGGACTGGGATCTGGAGGCGCCGGGCCTCCATCGGTACTTCCATCCCTTCCTTCGCGATCCCGACCTCCGGTCGACCTCGGGGATCATGGACATGATCTGGGAGTTCACCGTGACGGTGATGTCGCCGCAGGGTCCCGGCGACGACGAGTGGTTCCAGCGGGCCACAATGATCACGCCGTACGCGGTGTCCCTGGACTGGCCGTTTCCCAACGGCGGAACCGTGGACTTCGTCTGTTCCGGTCGGCACGACGCCGCCTACGCCCAGCGCGTCGGTACCTTCGACTGGAACGCTTTCTACGCGGACAAGGGCGGCGGCGACTTCGTCGACGGACTTCGCCAGGATATGAGGGCCTCGTACGAGTGGATCTTGATCGACAGTCGGACGGGACTGAGTGACACGGCCGGAGTCTGCACGGTCCAACTCCCGGACACCGTGGTCAACTGCTTCACCCTCAGTGCGCAGAGCATCGAGGGTGCCGTCGCGGTGTCCCGATCCATCGCGGCACAGAACGACGATATCCGGCAGTTGCCGGTGCCGATGCGCGTCGAGGACGCCGAGCAGCGAAAGGCCGA
The DNA here is from genome assembly GCF_023242985.1 of Frankia sp. Mgl5. Lineage (NCBI taxonomy): Bacteria > Bacillati > Actinomycetota > Actinomycetes > Frankiales > Frankiaceae > Frankia > Frankia sp. Mgl5. Next base: position 35,227 of record NZ_JALKFY010000683.1, read on the forward strand.
ACTAGGCCGTGATGCTGCCAGGGTGGCATTCGATCCGTTCCTGCGCGGCTTTGACAAAAGGGCGAAGGAGCGCTACTGGGGTGACATAGAGATCCCCTACAAGCCCTATTACGCGTACGAGGAGATCCTGGCGGTCTTCGGTGACCGGCCGGTCCAGGAAGGAACCCTGCTGGCCGCGTACGAGAGGCTGGCGTCCTACCTTACGGACGGCGCGGTGGTCGCGCTTCCCCCGCAGGACGAGTCCCGGCGCCGGCGCACTCTCGCGGCATTCGAGCGCACGAGGCTGTCGATCCCGACCGACATGGTGGTCAGCCATGCCGCGGCGGACCGCCCCTGGGCTGAGTGGGTCTGCACGGAACTCGAGGCCGCTGGTTTCCACGTGACCCTCGAGCAGGTCCGTCAGCCCGTTGCCGAGGGGCACGAGGAGAAAGAACCGGACCCGACCCGGCGGATGGTGGCGATCGTGTCGGCCGCCTACCTGCGTTCAAGTGAGGCGATGGAGCAGTGGCGCGCGATCGTGGCCTTTGATCCAGACGGGGCCCAGCGGCTCCTCGTCCCGGTTCGGGTGGAGGAGGTCCGCATGCCGCCGGAAGGCGCCACCCGTGACCACGCCGATCTGGTCGGCCTCGACGAGGTGCCCGCTCGCCGTGCGCTGGTCACTGCGGCCGGAAGGCCGTCCCAACCGGCAGCCTCCGGGCGCACGCGATCCGCCGAGCCGGAGGAGGTTCGCTATCCGGGCTCACCCCCGAAGATCTGGGAGGGAGTGCCCGCGCGCAACCCGATGTTCGTCGGCCGGGACGCACTGCTGATGGACATGCGGAACCGTTTCGTGGGCCAGGACGAGCCCGCCGTCCACACCCAGGTGCTCCAGGGGCTCGCAGGTGTGGGCAAGACCCAGATCGCAGCCGAGTACGTGTTCCGGTTCGGATCCACCTACGACCTCGTCTGCTGGATCGGCTGCGACCAGGCGGCGCTGGCGCGCAGCGACATGGCGCGACTCGCCCACACTCTCGGCCTGCCCGCCCGGCAGGGTCGGGACCCGGTCGACAGCCTGGTCGACGCACTGCGTAAAGGGGTGCCGTACCGTCGCTGGCTCCTCGTGTTCGACAACGCGGACACCCCGGACGAGATCCTTCCGCTGATTCCGAACGGTCCCGGTCATGTGGTCATCACCTCCCGCAACCAGCGCTGGCGGGGGCGGCAGTCCCCGGTGGAGATCGACGTCTTCAACCGGGAGGAGAGCGTCGAACTGCTCCGGCGCAGAGCGCCCGGGCTGACGGCCGCGGTCGCGACCCGGCTGGCCAAGGCTCTGGGCGACCTTCCCCTCGCGCTCGAACACGCTGGCGCCTGGCACGCCGAGACGGGGATGGCGGCGGAGCGCTACCTGCAACTGCTCGAGAGCAGCCCCGGCCCGCTGCTCCTGGAGGGGGAGGTCCCGACCTACCCGCGTCCCGTCGCCAGAACCTGGCTGCTGTCGATGGATCGGCTGCGTTCCCGGGCTCCCACCGCGGCACGGCTGGCCCAGCTGTGTGCCTTCCTCGGGCCGGAACCGATAAGCCTCGACCTGTTCGCGGCGGAAGGCCTGGCGGTTCTCGACGATGTCACGGACCAGACTCTCCGCGACGACCTGACGCTGGCCGAGGCCGTGCGGCAGATCAGTGAGCACGCGCTCGCGCGAGTTGATCCCTCCGACCGAAGCCTGCTGATGCACCGCCTCGTGCAGACCGCGATACGTGACGAACTGAGCCCCGCGGAACGCGCCAGTGTCCGGGCACGGGTGCACGCGATACTCGCCGCCGCCGATCCGGGAAACCCTGACGATCCCGAGAACTGGAAGCGTTACACACTGATCCGTCCGCATCTGGAGCCCACAAGGGCGCCCACGGCTCGCGGCGAGAGCATGTCACGCCTGGTCCGTAACCAGGTGCGATGTCTGTACATGCAGCGCGACCACATCGGATGCCGTGATCTCGCCAGCCGGACGCTCGTCCTGTGGCGGGAGCGCTTCGGGGACGACGACGAGCGGACGTTGGAGCTCGCCCTGGACCTCGCGGACAGCTATCGGGCGCTCGGCGACGCCGAACAGGCACGGGTGCTCGACCTCCGCGCACGGGAACGGCTGGTCCTTCTCCTCGGCCCGAACCATCCGCTCGCCCTGCGTGCCGCGATGGCGCTGGGCGGTGACTACCGCGGCATCGGCGCGTATGAGACGGCCCGACAGCTCGACGAGGACACCTACTCCCGCTACCGGGAGACGGCCGGCCTCGACAACGAGGAGACGCTCAAAGCGGCGAACAACCTCGCCGTCTCACTGCGTTTCCTGGGTGATTTCAAGCTTGCGCTCGAGATGAGTGAGGAGGTCTACGAGCGTCACCGCAGGCTCAGGGAGGACGACAACATCTGGACCCTCCTGTACCTGGACGGCTATGCCCGGGACCTTCGGGAGAACGGGCGGTACTCTGTCTCGTTGGCCTTGCTCGAGCGCGCACTCGAATGGTCTCGCCAGGCCCTGGGCGAGGCGCACCCGGACACACTGCGAATAAAGACGAACTACGCGGTCGCGCTCCGGTGGGCCGGCCAGCCGGGCCGTGCCAGGGAGATCGCCGAGGACGCCCACGCCAGGTTCCGTGCCCACGCCGACCCCGGGCAGCCCGGAGCACTCTCCGTAGCGACCTGCCTGGTCGGCGTCCTTCTGCTGCTGGGAGAGACCGCGGCCGCCCGGAGGCTGGCGGACGAGACTCACCGGCGGGCCCGATCCAGGCTGGGTGACGGAAACATCCACACCTTGGCGGCCGCCAACAGCCTGGTCATGGCCACGCGCCGATGCGGTGAACCGGCCGCCGCGGAGACGCTGGGCAAGCAGTCGTTGGACGGCCTGCGGTCGTCGCTGTCCGCCGAGCATCCCTACACGGTCTTCTGTTCGATGAATGTGGCGAACTGCCATGCCGACGACGGGCGGATCAGCGCGGCCCGCGAGCTCGATCAAGAGGCTTGGAACGTCCTGCAGGCCAAACTGGGGGAGGACCATCCAGCGACGCTGATCGCCGCAGTGAACCTGGCATCGCACGAGCAGCGAGTCGGGGATCCGGCAAGCGCGCAGGTCCAGCGGTCGGGCCTGCTCCGCCAGCTCGGGGACAGGCTGGGCCCGGAACATCCCGTTGTCGTCGCCCTGCGGCGGGGCCGTCGGGTCGACCTGGACATCGATCCTCCGCCCTCGTGAGCACCCCTGCGCCAGCCCCAGCCGTGAGCGCTACGCCAGGCCTGGCAGAAGGGGCCTACCGGGTACTTGAAGTGAACCCGGCCAAGGGGACGTATTGGCCGGCCGCGTCCAGCAGGAGTTGTCTGGCGACGCGGCGGAGGGCCGGGTTCTCGAGCCTGTCGACAGCGTCTAGATCAAGATCGGAGAGGTCGGGCAACGTCAGCTCGATGTTTCCGTCGTCCATATCTCGTGCACTCCTGTCCGTCCTGGGGCTTTCCTGGATGCTAAGCGATGGACGGCCGGCGACATCTACTGACGGAACGGGTCGTGGTTGCTGTGTCGACCTTGACGAAGATGCTCAAGGCGCGCTGGAGGTGAACCCGGCCCAGGAGTTGTCCGGGCTGCCTGCCTCCTGCCGGAGTCGTTCGGTGGCGCGGCGGAGGGCCGGGTTCTCGAGCCTGTCGAGAGCGTCTAGATCAAGATCGGAGAGGTCGAGCAACGCCGACTCGATCTCGATCTGCCCGTCGCCCATGGATCGCTCCGTTCCGGCTGGAATCACCTGGATAGCGCGCCTGGTCCAGGGTCCCCTGCGCCAGGATGAAGCCTACGGGTGCCGGCTGGTTGCCCTCGGCCGGCTGTCCACCTCCGTATTACGCCGTGCGAGTAGCGCGCCCGCTCGCTCAAGCCAGTGGATGGGATGGGCCATCGCGGCGCTCGTGCCACCCGCCAGATCGGCGAGCGCGAGCATGTCGCCGCCCGCCGGCGGCTCGGCGGCGATCTGCCCGGCGACCACGGCCACGGGCAGCCCGGCCCGGGCGGCGAGGGCCGACACCGCGCCGACGACTTTCCCGGCCAGGGACGTCCGGTCGAAGCGCCCCTCGCCGGTGATCAGCAGGTCTGCGTCGGCGAGGGCGGCCGGCAGCCCCGCGTGGTCGGCGATGGTGGCTGCACCCGGAACCAGTGTCGCGCCGAGGGTCGCCGCGAGCCCGTATGCGGTGCCGCCCGCCGCGCCGGTCCCGGGCAGTGCGGCGAGGCCGGTCGGCGCGCCCGCCTTCTCCAGGATTTCGACCAGCCGGGCCAGGCCCGCGTCGAGCAGGGCGATGTCCGCCGACCCGGCGCCTTTCTGCGGTCCGAACACGGCGGCGGCTCCGGTCGGCCCCAGCAGAGGCGCGTCGACGTCCACCAGGCAGTGCACGCCGTCGGGAGGGGCGGCGCGCAGGCCAGTCAGGTCCACGGCGGCCAGCGAGCGGAGGCTGCCGCCGCCGGGGGGCAGCGGCTGGCCGGCGGCGTCGAGGAAGCGGGCGCCGAGGGCGGTCAGCAGTCCCGTTCCGCCATCCGTGGACGCGGAGCCGCCGAGCGCCACGAGGACGCGGCGGCTGCCCGCGTCGAGGGCGGCGCCGATGGTCTCGCCGAGCCCGACGGTCTGGGCCTTCAGCGAATCCAGCTTCGCCATGAGGGGAAGGCCACTCGCCTGGGCCAGTTCGACCACGGCTGTCCCGCCGGGCAGCGCGAGCCATCCGGCGGTGACCCGTCGGCCGTCGGGGCCGGTGACGTTCAGCGTGTTCCGGACGGCTTCCGGGACAGCCGCGCTGAACACGTCGAGGGTGCCCTCGCCGCCGTCGGCGATCGGGATCGTGAGCACGACGTCGTCCGGGCGGACGGCGCGCCAGCCTCGGGCCAGTGCGGCCGCGGCCTCCGTGGCCGAGAGCGAGCCCTTGAAGGAGTCGGGTGCGATGACGACCCGCAGCGGGCCGCCGGCTGCCGCGGTGGGCACCGGGCGAGCCGTCGCCGGGACGGCCGCGGGGACGGCCGTGGGGACCGCGTCAGGTGAGGGGATCATGACACTCCGAGAGGGATGTGAACCGGCGCTCGCCTGCCGTGAGTGGTCATGCCGGGCAGGGCCCTTCAGGACTGGGCCAAGTCAGGCCAGGCCAGGCTGACCGGTGGCGGGAAATCGGGCTGGTGGCGGGAAATACTGCGGGGCAGCTGGCGCGGGGACGCAGTCGCGAGCCGGGTCGGTCCGCAGACAGGGAGACGATGATGACGCAGGCGAGCTCGGCCCACACGGAGAACCGCGAGCACGTGTTCTACTCCTGGGCGGCGCAGGAGACGACGCACCCCCTCGTGGTGGCCGGGGCCGAGGGGAGCTGGTTCTGGGACGAGAACGGCGAGCGGTACCTCGACTTCTCCTCCCAGCTGGTGAACTCCAACATCGGCCATCAGCATCCCGCGGTGGTCGAGGCGGTCGTGGCCCAAGCCCGCGAGCTGACCATGGTCGGACCGCAGCACGCCCACGCGGTGCGCTCGGAGGCGGCGCGGCTGATCGCCGAGCGTGCTCCCGGCGATCTGGACCAGGTGTTCTTCACCACCGGGGGAGCGGAGGCCACGGAGAACGCCGTGCGACTGGCCCGGCTCGCCACCGGGCGGAACAAGATCCTCGCCGCTTACCGGTCGTACCACGGTTCGACCGGCGGCTCGATCACGCTGACCGGGGAGCCGCGGCGTTGGGCGAGCGAACCGGGCATTCCCGGTGTGGTGCACTTCTTCGGCCCCTATCCGTACCGGTCGTCGTTCCACGCCGCCGACGCGGCGCAGGAGGGGGAACGGGCGCTCGCGCATCTCGCCGAAGTGATCGAGCTGGAGGGGCCGTCGGCGATCGCTGCGGTCATCCTCGAGCCGGTCGTCGGTACGAACGGGATCCTGGTGCCGCCGGACGGCTACCTCGCAGGCGTCCGGGAGTTGTGTGACGCGCACGGAATACTGCTGATCGCCGACGAGGTGATGTCGGGTTTCGGGCGGTGCGGGGAATGGTTCGCGATCGACCACTGGAATGTGGTGCCTGATCTGATCTGTTTCGCGAAGGGCGTCAACTCGGGTTATGTACCGCTTGGCGGGGTGGTTATTTCGCAGCGGATTGCGGATCTGTTCGCGCGGCGGCCGTATCCCGGTGGACTGACCTATTCGGGGCATCTGCTGGCCTGTGCGGCGGCGGTGGCTTCCATCAATGCTTTCGAGTCCGAGGACGTTCTCGGCCAGGCCCGCGCGCTCGGTTCCGAGGTTATCGGGCCGCAACTGGCCAAAATCGCCGCGCGGCATCCCAGCGTGGGTGAGGTGCGCGGGCTCGGGGTGTTCTGGGCGGTCGAGCTCGTCCGTGACCGGGTTACCCGGGAGCCGCTGGTCCCGTTCAACGCGGCGGGTGCCGCGGCCGCGCCGATGGCGGCCGTGACGGCGGCCTGCCGGGAACGCGGCCTCTGGCCGTTCACCCATTTCAACCGGGTGCATGTGGTGCCGCCGTGCACCACCAGCCCCGAGGACGTCTCGCTTGGCCTGTCGATCCTGGACGAGGCCCTGGCCGTCGCGGACGGCTATTACACCGGGTAACCCGCGACCCGCGACCCACGACCCGAAACGGCGGATGCCCGGCCTGGTTCGCCCCTGTCGGAGGGCGAGCCAGGCCGGGCACCGGCTGGCGAGTCAGGACCAGCGAGTCCGGCTGGAGCGCCTAGTGGGCGCGCTCGGGCTCGGTGGCGTCCCGGCCGTCGGCGGGGCCGTGCGGCTGCGCGGGAACGGTGTCACCGACCGCGTCCGCGGGCAGCGGCGTGTGGCGGATCTCCTCGATCTCCTCCGCGGTCTCCACCGAGACGTGCGGCAGGACCCGGTCGAGGCCCTTCGGCAGCCACCAGTTCGCACGGCCGAACAGGTGCATGAGGGCCGGCACCAGAATCGTGCGGATGACGAACGCGTCCAGCAGGATGGCGAGCGCCAGGCCGAGGCCGAACAGTTTGATGACCCGGTCGTCGCCGAGGATGAACGAGGCGAACACCAGGGTCATGATGGCGCCGGCGGCGGAAATGACCCGGCCGGTCTCGGCCTGGCCCAGGGAGACCGCGATGCGGTTGTCCCGCCGGGCCGTCCACTCCTCGTGCATGCGGCTGACCAGGAACACCTCGTAGTCCATGGAAAGCCCGAACAGGATCGCGAAGAGCATGACCGGAAGGAACGACTCGATCGGCCCGGGGCTGATGCCGAGCAGGTCCGACAGCCAGCCCCACTGGAACACGGCCACCACGGCGCCGAACGCCGCGCCGACCGCCAGCAGGTTCATCAGCGAGGCCGTCAGCGGAATGAGCAGGCTGCGGAAGACCACGACCAGCAGCAGGAACGCGAGGACCACGACGATCCCGATGAACAGCGGCAGCTTGCTCGACAGGACCCCGGAGAAGTCCTCGAAGACCGCGGTGATGCCGCCGACGTAGACCGGCGAGGCGGCGCCCCCGGTCGCCGCCGGGATGACGTCGTCGCGCAACCGGTCGAGCAGGGTGGAGGTCTCGGCCGCCTGCGGGCTCGTCGTCGGGTAGAGCGTGGCGATCGCGGCGTGGCCGTTCGGGCTCTGGCGCGGCGGGGTCACCGAGGCGACACCCTCCGCCTTGCGGGCCGCCTCGACGGCCCGGTTCATGGTCTGCAGGTCGGCCGGCGAGTCGATCTCGGTGACCAGCATGAACGGGCCGTTGAAGCCGGGGCCGAAGCCGTCGGCGAGCAGGTCGTAGCCGCGCTTGCTGGTCTTGGTGTCGGCGCCGTTCCCGAGGTCGGACGAGCCGAGCCGCAGCGACAGGAACGGGATCGCGATCAGGACGATCACCCCGGCGCTGAGCAGGGCGAGGACCGCCGGGCGGCGCTCCACACCCTTGGCCCACCGCCACCAGAACCCCGAGGGCTGCTCCGGCTCGGGGCCGTGCTCGGCCATCCGGCGCCGCTGCCGGCGGCTGAGCACCTTCGGCCCGTAGAAGCCGAGCAGGGCGGGCAGCAGGGTGACCGAGGCGAGCATCGTCATCGCGACGGTCAGGGCCGCGGCGAGGGCGACCCCGTAGAGGAAGGTCACCCCCAGTGCGAACAGGCCCAGCAGCGCGATGCAGACCGTCATGCCGGCGAAGATCACGGCGCGGCCGGAGGTGTTGACCGCGGTGACCGCGGACTCCTCCGGCGTGCGGCCGGCGCGCAGGCCGATGCGGTGGCGGTTCACGATGAACAGCGCGTAGTCGATGCCGACGCCGAGGCCGATCAGCGTCGCGAGCATGGTGCTGAACTCGGCGACGGTCGTCAGGTGCGAGACCTGGACGATGAGGGCCATGCCGACGCCGAGCGCCATGATGGCGGTGATCAGGGGCAGGGTCACCGCGAGCAGGGAGCCGAAGGCGAGGAAGAGGATGACCGCGGCGGCGACGACGCCGATGAGCTCGCTCGCGCTCTGCTGCGGCTGCTCGACGATCGCGACGACCTGCCCGGTGAGCTCGACCTGCAGCGCGCCGGAGTCATAGGAGCGGGCCGTGTCGACCAGGCGCTCGATGTCGTCGAGGGGCAGCTCGTTGCCGGGCAGGTCGAGCGCGACGGTCGCGAAGGCGGTGGTGCCGTCGGGGTTGGTCTGGCCCTCGCCGTCGGCGGTGAACGGGCTGACCACCTCGGCGACGTGGGGCAGGTCGGCGATCTTCGCCAACATCTCCGTCGCCCGGGGCTCGACCGCGGGATCGCTCAGCGCACCGGTGCGGGCGTGCAGCACGATGGACGCGCTGTCGCCGGACTGCGCCGGGAAGTCGCGTTCGAGGATGTCGATGGCCTTCTGGGAGTCGGTCCCGGGCAGGGAGAAGGCGTCCTTGTAGTCGCTGCCCGTCACCCGGCCGAGCGCCGTCAGCCCCACGAGGGCGGCGATCCACAGGAACAGGACGAGCCGGCGGTGCTGGAAGCACCAGCGCGCGAGCGTTGCCACGATTTCCCCTCGGAGATGCTGGTTGTGCCGGTCTGTGGCTGGTCTGCCAGTTGACCTACTGATCGATGGCGACGTTCGTCGTGCACCTGATCGAGATGCACCTGATCGGGGGGATCTGGCCACCCACCAACTTACCGATCGTTCAGTAGGTAGGAGTCAGAGTAACATTCGCGGCTGACTCGTCCTCTGGGGGTGCAGAGCTGGTGGTCGCTGGGCACGTGCGTCCGCAGGGGGTGGACACTCGCGCGCGGATCCTGTCGGCCGCTGTGGAGCTCTTCGCGGAACGAGGGTATGCGGGCACCTCGGTCCGTGACATCTCTGAGCGACTCGGAGTGACGAAGGCCGCGCTTTACTACCACTTCTCGTCCAAGGAGACGATCCTTGACGCGTTGATCTCCCCGTTCGTCTCCAGGCTGGGGCAACTGGTCGAGCTCGCCCGCCAGGATCCGGCACCGCCGCCGCGGGCGATCCTCGAGGGCATGGTCGCCCTGCTGGTGGAGACCGGGGGAGTGCTCTGCGCCTTCGCGAACGATCCGTCGGTGCTGCACCGGCGAATCGGAAAGGACGACATCACCTCCCAGCAGGAGGTGATCGTCCGGGCGATCGCCGGGCCGGATCCCACCCCGGCTCGGATGCTGCGGGCCCGCTGCGCGGTCGGGTGCATCCAGAGCGGGGTCCTTGGGACCGCCGTCGAGCGGGTCCGGGGCGCCGCGGGCGCGCCTGAGGTCGCCGGTGCCGGGCGTGCCACCAGCGTCACCACCACCGGCGTGGGGATCGCGCGCGGCATCCGGGCCCTGAGCAGCTTTACTGGATGCGGCGGCGCGGCTGTTCCGGACGGCGCGGCGGACCCGGCATCGCAGCCGGGCACTCCCGCGGCGGACGGCATCCAGACAGTCGGCGACGCCCGCCCGGTGCGCACCGCGACTGACACCCATGCACGAGACGGGGGTGTCGGTGCTCCGGGCGGCGTCGGTGCGCTGTCCCCACTCGCGCCGCTGCTGCCGACAGAACTTCAGCGTGTGATCGTGGAGGCTGCTCTTGCCGCGCTCGGATCCGAGCAGCCCGTGGACCCGCCGGCGCGGTGACGGGAGGCGGAACGACGTGCCCTCCGGGCGCGTCGTCCCCCCGCGTCACAACCCCGGCGGGACGCCGTCCGGCGGAAGATCGGCCGGCGGGATGTCGGCCGGACGGATGTCGGCCGGACGACAGGCGGCCAGCGTGCTGGCGGTGGTCGCCCTGGCGGCCTCCGTGGCGGCGTGCGCCGGGCTCACGGGTGCCGGGAGCGTGCCGGTGCCCGAGCCCCCCGGGGCGGCTGCCCGGAACGCGGCGGGCGCGGGAGCACCGGGGGCGGTCACCGAGACCGTCACCGTGCGGGTTCGCGACCGGACGGTCACGGCAGAAGTCGCCGACAGTGACGACGAGCGGCGCCGTGGCCTGATGTATCGAACCCGGCTTCCGCCCGACCACGGCATGATCTTTGATTTTGGCGGTGAGACGACGTCCGGCTTCTACATGTTCCGGACGTTGCTGCCTCTTTCGATCATGTTTGTCCGAGACGGTAGGGTTGTCGGCGTGCGGGAGATGACGCCGTGTTCGGGCGACGATCCGTCGGCCTGCCCGGTCTACTACCCGGACGGGGCATACACACACGCAGTGGAGGCACCGGCACACACCTTCGCCGGAGTCGCCACCGGTGATCCGGTGGCGATCGGTTCGGACTGACGGCAGGGTGTAGCCGATGGTCGGCAGATGTGGTGGCTCCCGCGGGCGTGAGCTACGTCTCGATGTCCGGTAGATGTCAATGCTGTGTCATTCCACGCCGAAAACCAGGGTGGAATTGACTGGTGGCTTCGGTGAGGTGAATCCGCATCTGGTCCGCCGCTGGTCTCAGGAATGTGTGGTAAGGGAGCAAGGTCCGATGTCGTCCATCTGACGATGGACGACCCGGCCTCGGGACGATGAAATGGTGGAGCCGCTCGAAGCGAGCCGGCGGTGGGCGGGAGTGCAGGTCTGATCCCGCCGCACGTGGAACGCCGATGGTGGAGGGCGACATAAACGGAAGCAGTAGGTGACGTGAAACCTGTGCCGGAACGGGACCACGGGGGGGACCGTGTGACCCGAGGTGGTGGGCCGTGAACACTCGGCCCCGCGCAGCCGCCCGCGAGGGGAACCTGACCGTCGTATCCAGCGGTACGCGATCCGCCTCGCCGGGGGGATGGCCGCCACGGACAGCCGTGGTGACCGGAGCCAGCTCCGGCATCGGCCGGGAGGCGGCGCTCCTGCTCGCTGACCAGAACTGCCGATCGCTCCTGGTCGGGCGGAACGGCCCGGCCCTGGACGAGGTGGCAGCCGCTACGCAGGGCCATCGGATCGCCGTGGACCTCGCACGTCCCGGCTCCGAGGTCACGGTGGCCTCTCGCGCCTCGGAGCTGCTCGGCGACGTGGATCTGGTGATCTGCTCGGCGGGCCTGGGTGCCGCGGGGCCGTTCGACGTGATGCCCCCGTCTGCCATCAACGATCTCGTCGCCGTGAACATCCTGGCCCCGATGATGCTGGTCCGGGCGATGCTGCCGGCGATGCTCGACCGGGGGGAGGGGCGAATCCTCCTGGTCGGCAGTGTCGCCGGCGTGCTGGGCGTGCGAGGCGAGGTCGTGTACTCGGCGACGAAGGCGGCGATGGTGGGCTTCGCCGACGCGCTTCGCTCCGAAGTAGCCGGACGCGGCATCAGCGTGACGTTGTGTTTACCAGGAGTGGTCGACACCCCCTTCTTCCACCGGCGTGGCGCACCGTATGTGCGCCGGTGGCCGCGTCCCATCCCGGCCGGTCTGGTGGCGCAGCGCATGATCGCTGCCGCCGGTCGGGGAGACGCCGAAGTATGGGTGCCACGGTGGTTGTCCGCGGCCGCGCGCGTGCACGGCGCGGCTCCTTCTCTGTACCGCCGCCTGGCCGGTGTCTTCGGATGAGCCCGAGGCCGGCCCGGGAGGTGAGTGAGCAGGTCGACTACTGAGTCGCCGCCGGTGGCACCCCCACCGGCGGCGAGGCGGCAGCCGCGGCGCGGCCCCCCCCCCCCGGGCCCCCCGCGGCGGGGGCGGGGCCCCCCGCGGGCCGGGGGGGGTGGCCCGTTGCCCCGGGCCCCCGCAGCGGG
>NZ_JALKFY010000683.1:47341-57109 GCF_023242985.1 Frankia sp. Mgl5
CTTCCTTTTTTAAAACCCCCCCCCCCCCGCCGCCCCCGGGGGGGGGGGGGGGGGGCCGCCCGCGGACCGGGAGGTGTGCCCGTTGCCCCGGGCACCCGACTCCGGGAATGCCGCCCGCCGCGCCCCTGACCATGGCGTGCTCTGCCCGGGTGGACCACCGCTCGGGTTCGCGCTCCGCCCGACCGACATGCTGACCAGGTCGCCGTCGAACACAACCTGGGAGGTCCCCGGAGGTGCCTGTCGAGTGGCTCGTCGCGTCGTCACCTGATCGAGTGGGTGCGTCGGCGGCGGGGAGCCGGCGGCGGGATCCGGAGCGGAGCCGGGATGGGCCACCGAACCGGGTGACCCGGTCACGCTACCGAGACCGGACTCCGTCACAACGACCGGGCTCCGCCACCAGGACCGGGCCTCCTCCGGCCCTCACGGCGGCGGTCCGACCGGTGCCCACCGGCCGGCGTCCACCCGGTCACCGGAGGCGGCTGGCGGCGACACGGCGCGTACCGGCGGCAGGCATGCGCCATGACCGGCACGTGCCACCACCGCACGGACGACGCACACGACGCACACCGCACCGCGCACCCGGAGCGCAGACCGCCACGTTAAGGAGAGGCGTATGACCGCAATCGACGCCCGAACCGGCCCACCGCGACCGTCTGCCCACCCCGGCGCGACCGACCTCACCACGCCCACCGAGCAGGTGTTGCTGGCCGCGCCCGCCGAGAACTTCCCGGTCGCCTCGCGGCTGCTGCCCGCCGCGACCCGGGATCACCTCAACGCGCTGTACGTCTTCGGACGTCTCGTCGACGACATCGGTGACGAGGCCCCCGGCGACCGCCTGGCGCTGCTCGACGAGCTTGCCGCCGACCTCGAGCTGATCTGGTCGGGCGGCGAGCCGAAGCTGCCCGTCCACCGTCGGCTCGCGCACACCGTGCGGGCCTGCGACCTGCCGGCCGAGCCGTTCCGGCGGCTCGTGCAGGCCAACCGGCAGGACCAGATCGTCACCAGGTACGACACCTATGAGGACCTCGTGCAGTACTGCACCCTCTCGGCGGATCCGATCGGCCGCATGGTGCTCGGGGTGTTCGGTCTGGCGACTCCGGCGCGGATCGCGCTGTCCGACCGCATCTGCACCGCGCTGCAGCTCGCGGAGCACTTCCAGGACGTCGCCGAGGACCTCGCGGCCGGCCGGATCTACGTGCCGCTGGAGGACCTGGACGCGTTCGGGGTGACCGAGGCCGACCTGGCCGCGCCGGTCGCCTCGCCCGCGGTGCGGCACCTGATGGCCTTCGAAGTGGCCCGGGCCCGGACCCTGCTGGACCAGGGGGCACCGCTGGTAAACCTGGTCGGTGGCCGGCTGCGGCTGGCGATGGCCGGATTCGTGGGGGGCGGCCGGGCCGCGCTCGACGCGATCCGCCGCGCCGACTACGACATGCTCGGCGGCGCGCCCAAGGCCCCCAAGCCCCGGATGGCGGCCTTCGCCGCGGCCGCGTGGGCCCGGTCGCTGGTGCCCGGGCAGGCCGCGGCCGCCCGCGCCGCCGGCACCGCAGCCACCGCAGCCACTGCAGCCACTGCTTCAAGCACCACTGCTTCAAGCACTACCGCTCCCGGTGCCGCCGCTGCTGGCGGCACCGGTTCCAGCGGCCCTGTTCCCAGCGGCACCGTTCCCACCACCGCCACCGCCCCCGGCGGGGGCGCCGCGGTGGCGAGTGCCGTCCCGGCTCCGGCGCCCGCCGGATCCGACGTCGACGTCCCGGAGGGTGCCAGATGAGCGCGGGTGTCCCGGGCAGCTCCACCGTCGCCGAGGCCTACGCCTCCTGCGAGGCGTTGACGCGGGAGGCCGCGCGGAACTTCAGCTACGGCATCCGCCTGCTGCCGGCCGAGAAGCGGGGCGCGCTGTCCGCGGTGTACGCCCTGGCGCGTCGCCTCGACGACATCGGCGACGGCGACCTGCCGGATGAGGAGAAGCTCGCCGGCCTGGAGAAGGTCCGCGCCGACGTCCGCGCGCTGGACATCAACAGCTCCGACCCGGTGATGGTGGCGCTCGCGGACACCGCGCGCCGCTTCCCCGTCCCGATGGAAGCCTTCATCGAGCTCGCCGACGGGGTCGAGAGCGACGTCCACGGGGTCCCCTACGAGACGTTCGACGACATGGTCGGGTACTGCCGGCTGGTGGCGGGCACCATCGGCCGGCTCTCGCTGGGCATCTTCGGCGTGGACGGATCGGCCGGCGACGCCCGCTCGGCCGAGATCGCCGACGCGCTCGGCGTGGCACTCCAGCAGACCAACATCCTGCGCGACGTCCGCGAGGACCTCCTCAACGGCCGCATCTACCTGCCCTCGACGGAGCTGGAGAAGGCCGGCGTCACCCTGGTGGTGAGCCCGGCCGGGCGCCTCGGTGGACCGGAGGACGCGCTGGTGGACTACCTGCGCGACTGCGCCGCGCGCGCCGACGAGTGGTACACGCGGGGCCTGGCGCTGCTCGGCCTGCTCGACCGGCGCAGCGCCGCCTGCTGCGGTGCCATGGCCGGGATCTACCTGCGCCTGAACCGGCGCATCCGGCAGGACCCCACCGCGGTCCTGGAACGCCGGCTGTCACTGCCGGGCTGGGAGAAGGCGGTCGTGGCCGCCCGCAGCCTCGCCGGCAGATCGGAGGCGAGAGCGGCATGAGCGCTGGGGGGGACACGCGGCCGGGTCACCGGCCGGGAGATCGGGCCGGGACCGGTGCGGCGGCGCGGGGACGGCGGGTGGTCGTCATCGGCGGCGGCCTCGCCGGTATCGCCGCCGCGCTGGTCGCGGCGGACGAGGGTGCCGAGGCGGTGCTGCTGGAGGCCCGGCCGCGTCTGGGTGGGGCGACGACCTCGTTCCAGCGCAAGTTCCAGGACGGCACGCTGTGGATCGACACCGGTCAGCACGTGTTCATGCGGTGCTGCACCGCCTACCGCGGGCTGCTGGCCCGGCTGGGGGTGACGCACCTCACCACGCTCCAGCCGCGGCTGGACGTCGAGGTGCTGATCGCCGGCTCGCTGACCCGGACCAGGCTGCGCCGGACCAGGGTGCCGTTGCCGGCTCCGCTGCACCTCGCCCCGGCCCTGCTGGGGTATCGGGCGATCCCGCCCGCCGACCGGATCCGCGCGGCGCTGGCGGCCTTCCGGATCGGCCGTCTCGACCAGCGCGACCCCTCGGTGGACGGCGACTCCTTCGGCGGCTGGCTCGGCCGGCACGGCCAGAGCGCCGCGGCCACCGAGGCCCTCTGGGAGCTGCTGACCGTCGCGACCCTCAACGCGCCGGCGTCCGAGGCTTCACTCGGCCTGGCCGCCAAGGTGGTCCGCACCGGCCTGCTCGACGGGGCCGATGCGGGTGACCTGGGCTGGCCCGAGGCCCCGTTGCAGCAACTGCACGGCGACGCGGCGGTGCGGGCACTGGAGGCGGTCGGCGGCACGGTCCGCACGGCGACCAAGGCCCGGGCCATCACCCGGTCGGCGGCCGGCTGGGAGGTCACCCTGGACGGCGGCGAGGTCCTGGCCGCGGACGGGGTGGTGCTGGCGGTTCCGCCGCCGGCCGCCGCCGGCCTGCTGCCCGAGGGCTCCGGCGTCGACCCGGCGAAGCTGCGCGAGCTCGGCGTCTCGCCCATCATCAACGTGCACATGATCTTCGATCGGCCGGTGCTCGACGGTCCGATGCTCGCGGTCGTCGGCTCGCCCATCCAGTGGATCTTCGACCGGACGGTCTCCTCCGGCCTGGCCGAGGTGGGCCCGCCCGGGGCGCAGTACCTCGCGCTGTCGCAGTCGGCGGCGGAGGAATGGGTCGACCAGCCCGCGAACGACCTGCGAAAGCTGTTCGTCGAGGAGATGCGCCGGTTGTTCCCGGCCGCCCGGGCCGCCGAGCTGCTCGAGGTGTTCGTGACCAGGGAGCGCACCGCGACCTTCCGGCAGGCGCCCGGTTCGCTCGGGTTGCGCCCGGATCAGGCGACCAGCCTGCCCGGGTTCGCGTTGGCCGGCACCTGGACGGACACCGGGTGGCCGGCGACCATGGAAGGTGCTGTGCGTAGCGGGATCGCTGCTGCCCGTGAGACGCTCGCCGGCATGGGGGTAGCTGGGAGCGCACTGTCTGTGGTCGGTCACGGCCCGCCTGGGCAACGTGGCGAGTCGCGCGGCGAGGCACCGACCCGTTCTGGGGACATCGAAGGTCTCACCCCGGCCTCCGCCGTCGCGACGGAGGCAGGCACGGTGGACGTGCGGACGGTCAGCGCCGCGACGACGGCGGCTGAACCGGCGGCGCCACACACAGCGACGCCACACACAGCGACGGCCCAGACAGAGACGTCTCAGTCCACGGGGGGATTCCCGGTATGACCACAACGGTTCCGGAAGCGATCGAGCGCGGGCGTGCCCTGGCGGTGCCCGCGCTGCGCGCCACGGTGGACCGGCTCCACCCCCGGTTGCGCCACGTCGTCGCCTACCACCGCGGCTGGGTGGACGCGGCCGGTGAGCCGCTGTCCGGCAGCGGCGGCAAGCTCGTCCGGCCCGCGCTCGCGCTGCTCTCCGCCGAGGCGGCCGGCGCCCCGGCCGAGGTCGGCCTGCCGGCCGCGGTCGCGGTCGAGCTGGTGCACGACTTCTCACTGCTGCACGACGACCTGATGGACGGCGACCGCGAGCGCCGCCACCGGGCCACCGCCTGGACGGTCTTCGGTGCCGACGGAGCCATCCTCGCCGGCGACGCGCTGCTCGGCCTCGCCACCCAGGTCCTGCTCGAGGTCGAGGGAGAGCCGGGCCGGCGCGCCGCGGTGATCCTCGGCGCCGGCGTCCAGGACCTGGTCCGCGGGCAGGCCGAGGACCTCCTCTTCGAGAGCCGCTCGGACGTCTCGGTGGCCGAGACGCTGCACATGGAGGACGGCAAGACCGGCGCCCTGCTGGCCTGCTCGGCCTCCCTCGGCGCGGTCCTCGCCGGCGCGCCCGGCGAGGTCGTCGACGGCCTCGCCGAGTACGGCTCGCGGCTGGGTACCGCCTTCCAGCTCATCGACGACCTGCTCGGCATCTGGGGCGACCCGGCGGTGACCGGCAAGCCCGTGCTCAACGACCTGCGCTCGCGGAAGAAGTCGGTGCCGGTGGTCGTCGCGCTCGAGGCGGGCGGAGACGACGCCGACGAGCTGCGGGCCTTCCTCACCGAGGAGGGTGAGGCCTCCGAGGACGATCTGCACCGCATCGCGGCCCTGGTCGAGCGGGCCGGCGGCCGCGACTGGACCACGGCCGAGGCGGACCGCCAGCTCAAGGCGTGTGAGAACGCGCTGCGTTCGATCTCGATCCCGGCGTCGGCCGAGGCGGAGCTGCTGGCGATGGCGCGGTTCGTGACCGAACGAGATCGCTGAGGGGGAGCGAGGTGGCAGTACCCGCCCGCCGGTCGCCCGGCGGTCATCCGCACGACCAGTACATATACGACGAGGGGAGTCGTCGATGAGCCTGACCTCGGACCAGTCCTCGGCTGCCCCGACGGCCGCGGCGCAGAGCCCGAAGATCCCGAACCCGTCGGTGGCACGGCCGTCGGCGGACGCCGGGTCCTTCGAGACCGCCGGCGCAGTGCGAACCGACTCGGTGTCGACCGGCACGCCGGTCGACCCGGTGGTGGGCGCGATGCGCCGTGGCCGCGACCATCTGCTCTCCCTGCAGGCTGAGGAGGGCTGGTGGAAGGGCGAGCTGGAGACCAACGTCACCATGGACGCCGAGGACCTCATGCTTCGGCAGTTCCTCGGCATCCTGACCCCGTCGACGGCCACTGAGACCGGACGCTGGATCCGTTCCCAACAGCTCTCCGACGGCGGCTGGGCCACCTTCTACGGCGGCCCGTCCGACCTTTCGACCACCATCGAGGCCTACGTCGCGCTGCGGCTCGCCGGGGACGACCCGGACGCCCCGCACATGCGCTCCGCCGCCGAGTGGGTGCGCTCCGCGGGCGGCATCGCCGCCTCCCGGGTGTTCACCCGGATCTGGCTGGCGCTGTTCGGTGAGTGGTCCTGGGACGACGTCCCGGTGCTGCCGGCGGAGATGACCTTCCTTCCGCCGTGGTTCCCGTTGAACATCTACGACTTCGCCTGCTGGGCCCGCCAGACCGTGGTGGCGCTGACGATCGTCGGTTCGCTGCGGCCGGTGCGCTCGTTCGGGTTCACCCTGGACGAGCTGCGTGTCCAGGCGCCCAAGGCGGCGAAGGCGCCGCTGCGGAGCTGGGCCGGCGCGTTCGAGCGGCTCGATTCCGTGCTGCACCGCTACGAGAAGCGGCCGTTCCAGCCGCTGCGCCGGCTCGCGCTGCGCCGCGCCGCCGAATGGGTGATCGCCCGCCAGGAGGCGGACGGCTGCTGGGGCGGCATCCAGCCGCCGATGGTCTACTCGATCATGGCCCTGCACCTCATGGGCTACCCCCTGAACCACCCGGTGATCTCGATGGCGTTCCGCGCCCTCGACCGGTTCACGATCCGCGAGGAGACACCGGAGGGCACGGTGCGCCGTATCGAGGCGTGCCAGTCGCCGGTCTGGGACACGGCGCTGGCCGTCGTCGCGCTCGCGGACGCCGGTCTGGGCGGTGACCACCCGGCCATGGTCCGGGCCGGTCGCTGGCTCGCCGACGAGGAGGTGCGCGTCGCCGGTGACTGGGCGGTGCGCCGTCCCACCCTCGCGCCGGGCGGCTGGGCGTTCGAGTTCGACAACGACTTCTACCCGGACGTCGACGACACCGCCGAGGTGGTCATCGCCATCCGCCGCCTGCTCGGCGACGGTCACGGCCCGGTGGACCACTCCGACGGCTCCGGCCCCGGCTCGGCCGCGGCCACCGCGGCCTCCGCCGCGGCGGCGGCCTCCGTCGCGACCGGCACGATCGCCGCCGCGGACCCGGAGCTCGCCGCCCGGCTGCGCGACGCCGCGGAGCGGGGCGTCGACTGGTCGGTGGGCATGCGCTCGTCGAACGGTGCCTGGGCGGCGTTCGACGCCGACAACGTGCGCACCCTGGTCAGGAAGATCCCGTTCTGCGACTTCGGCGAGGTGGTCGACCCACCGTCGGCGGACGTCACCGCGCACATGGTCGAGATGCTCGCCCTGCTGGGTCGCTCCGACCACCCGATCACCCAGCGCGGGGTCCGCTGGCTGCTGGACAACCAGGAGGCCGGCGGGTCGTGGTTCGGCCGCTGGGGCGTGAACCACGTCTACGGCACCGGCGCGGTCGTGCCCGCGCTGATCTCCGCGGGTGTCAGCGCGGAGCACCCGGCGATCGTCTCCTCGATGCACTGGCTCGTCGAGCACCAGACGCCGGAGGGCGGCTGGGGCGAGGACCTGCGCTCCTACCGCGACGACGAGTGGATCGGGCGCGGCGAGCCGACGGCCTCGCAGACCGCCTGGGCGCTGCTGGCGCTGCTGGCGGCCGAACCGGCGTCCGGGACCGCCGAGTGGGAGGCGGTCGAACGCGGCGTGCGCTGGCTCTGCGACACCCAGCGCCCCGACGGCACCTGGGACGAGCCGCAGTTCACCGGCACGGGCTTCCCCTGGGACTTCTCCATCAACTATCACCTGTACCGGCTGGTCTTTCCCGTGACGGCACTCGGTCGGTACGTGACCCTCACCGGCAGGTCGACGTCATGAGCATCCCGGCAGCAGACAACGGGGGCGACGCCGACCACGGCGGTTCGCCCACCGTTACCCCGCGCGACGCCACGGCGCCGAGCCTCGGACCGCCGGGCTTCGGCCCGGCCGCCGTGCGGCCCGCGTCGCCCGTCGCGCCCGCGTCGCCCGTCGCGCCCGCGTCGCCGGTCGTGCCTGTGGTACCGGCGGCACCGGTGGTGCCCGCGGGTGCCGCGGTGCCCGCGGGCGCGGTGCCGAGGGCGGCCATCCCCGAGCAGGCCGGCGCGGTGCCGCCGGCCGGCGGGCCGTCGCGGGCCGGTTCGGCGCTGCCGTCGGTCGGGTCGCGGCGGGGGGCGGCTTCGGCCGCGAGCCCGCTGGTGACCCGGGCGGTGCCCGCGGCGGTGAGCCCGGCCCCGAACGGGGCCGCGGCCGCGGCCCGGGTCCGCACGGTGAGCGCGAAGGGGTCGCCGGTCCAGCCGGCGCCCCGCACCCCGCGTCTCGTCGTCGCCGCCCCGCTGCGTCTCGAGGGATTCGCGATCGGCCGGGCCGACCTGCCGCCCGGCACCGTGATCGTGCGGACCGGGATGGGACCGGACAAGGCGCACCGCGCGAACCGCGTGGTCCGCGATGCCCGGCCGGACGCGGTGGCCGTCGTCGGTCTCGCCGGTGGGCTCACCGTCGAGACGAAGCCCGGCGACGTGGTCGTCGCGAGCGAGGTGCGCCTCGCCGACGGCACGGTGACGGGGACCTGCCCGACCGCCCCGCTGCTGGCCGGCGAACTGCGCCGTGCCGGCCTCCGGGTGCACGTCGGACCGGTCGTGTCGGTAGCCCAGGTGGCGGTCGGATCGGCCCGCGCCGAGCTGGCCGCGACCGGTGCCATCGCCGTGGACATGGAGTCCGCCGCCCTCGCCCCCGGTGCTGGCACCCGCCCGTTCGCGGTGATCCGGGTGATCGTGGACACCCCCGACCAGCCGCTGGGCCGGATTGACCTGGTCCGGCGCGGGGTGGCCGGGCTGCGCACGATCAACCAGCTCGGCCCGGCGATCCGCGCGTGGGTGGAGGCGGTCAGCAGCCGTCGGCTGCTCCTCGCCGAGCCGCGCGCCTTCTGCGCCGGGGTCGAGCGCGCCATCGAGGTGGTCGAACGGGCGCTGGAGATCCACGGCGCACCGGTCTACGTCCGCAAGCAGATCGTGCACAACACCCACGTCGTGGCCGACCTGGCCAGCCGCGGCGCGGTCTTCGTCGAGGAGTTGGACGAGGTCCCGCCCGGCGCGACCGTGGTCTTCTCCGCGCACGGGGTCGCCCCCGCGATCTGGGACGAGGCGGGCGAGCGCGACCTGGCGGTCATCGACGCCACCTGCCCGCTGGTGGAGAAGGTGCATGCCGAGGCGCGGCGGTTCACCGCGCGCGGCGACACCGTCCTGCTCATCGGGCACTCCGGCCACGAGGAGGTGGACGGGACGCTCGGCGAGGCACCGGGGCGGATCCAACTGGTCGAGTCGGCCGCCGCGGTCGAGGACCTCGAGGTCGCCGACCCGGAGCGGGTCACCTACCTCATGCAGACCACGCTCGCCGTGGACGAGGCCGAGGAGGTCGTCGACGCGCTGCGCGACCGCTTCCCGGCCGTCGTCGGCCCCGGCTCGGCCGACATCTGCTACGCGACGTCCAACCGGCAGAACGCGGTTCGCCGGGTGGCCGCCGAGGCGGAGCTCGTCCTGGTCGTCGGGTCGGAGAACAGCTCGAACTCGCGCCGGCTGGTCGAGGTCAGCGAGCGGGACGGCGTCGCCGCGCACCTCGTCGAGAGCGTCGAGGACGTCCAGCTCGACTGGCTCAAGGGGGTGCGGACCGTCGGCATCTCCGCCGGGGCCTCCGCGCCGCCGCTGCTCGTCGAGGAGCTGACAGCGGCACTGTCGGGGCTGGGGTCGGCGTCGGTGTCGGTCCGTTCCGTGGGCTCGGAGTCGATCTCCTTCCACCTGCCGAAGGAGGTACGTCGACCGCTCTCCGAACGGAGATGACGCGCGGTCAGGCAGGCACGTGTCAGTTCCAGCGCCGGCGGGCCGGGGGGGGGTCGGGCGCGGCCGGGCGGGGGGCCCCACGCCAGGCCCTCCGACGCGTCATGCCTGGTTCCCGGGCCCTCTTCACCGACTACTCGTCGCACATTACCGACAAC
>NZ_JALKFY010000070.1:0-286 GCF_023242985.1 Frankia sp. Mgl5
GGCGCAGGACGAAAAGAAGCGATAGCTGCCTGGCACAGCTTTGCCGAAGAGCTGTGTCCCGCGCTTGCCAAGCGGCTTGACCAACCGCAAGCATTCATTCTGTTCGGTGAACAGCTTTACTACTTACCCGCTTCCCTCGATCTCGCCGGAGTAAAGGTAGTACGCCCTGGCTATCATCTCGGAGCCGTGAAAAAGAACCGCTTCGAGCCTTCCCATGCATTGGCGCTGACGCTTCGGACTGATCAGGTAAAACGGTACGCCGACTACGCAGCTGAGGATCAGGATC
>NZ_JALKFY010000071.1:0-285 GCF_023242985.1 Frankia sp. Mgl5
TCATTATCGTATACCAGAATGATCATCTTGTGGTTGCGCAGTGCCGCTCCGATTGCTGGTCCCATTCCGATGTCCATCCCGCCGTCCCCGGTAATCATGACAAAGGTGAAATCATCTTGCAGATTCAGGTGATCCAGCTCTCCCCTGCGCTTCCGCTCCCAGAACATTTCCACAACGCCTGACAGGGTGGCTGCACCGTTTTGGAACAGGGTGTGAATATAGGTTGCTTTGTGCGCGGAGTACGGATAGCCAGTGGTTACAACCATCGCGCAGCCGGTATGGAAC
>NZ_JALKFY010000072.1:0-285 GCF_023242985.1 Frankia sp. Mgl5
AAACCGGTGGGCGTTCACATACTGACCCAGCACGCTGTTCACTTTTTTCTCGCCCCACACGGTGCGCAGCTCCCATAGCATGATCGCAGCCCGGGAGTAGACCAGATCGCTGTAGCTTTGCCAATCAGGAAACTTTTCAACGGGCTGCCACGAGGACTCTCCCTTCTCCCGGTAGTCCTCGCTCAATTTCGCGCGAAGCGCACGTCGCATAATCCGTTCTGCTGCCAGCTTTGGACTGAATTGGTTGAGAAAAGCAAGCGCCGCGTATTCCGTCAGTCCTTCATC
>NZ_JALKFY010000073.1:0-285 GCF_023242985.1 Frankia sp. Mgl5
GTTTCAGACGGCACCCTGCCGCCATTTATTACGTTTGTCAGCTTCCTCGGTCCGCTGCTCGGGATCGGTCTGGGATTTGATGCGATTAACGCGGAGCGTAACAAGGGGACGCTGAGCCGATTGATCTCACAGCCCATCTACCGTGATTATGTGATCAACGCCAAATACGCAGCCGCGCTGATTGTGATCAGCAGCCTGCTGTTCGCGCTCGGCTTTCTGGTCACAGGATTAGGCTTGATTGCGATCGGCATTCCGCCCACCCCGGAAGAGTTTTGGCGGATCGTT
>NZ_JALKFY010000074.1:0-285 GCF_023242985.1 Frankia sp. Mgl5
ATAGAGCATATTATCCGGTCTCCTGCCTGCTGCGATGTACTCGGCGAGAACCGCTGTATTGGCGCCGTTCTCCAGGGTGACTGGCACACCGAACATTTCCTTCAGCAGTTGAACGATCGGCACATGCTTCCATCCCGGTGCAGGAAAAGCAGCAGGTTCCAGAATCATTCCCGACTGCCTGTCCAAGGGGCCGACTGAACCGATCCCGATGCCAAGCAATTGATCAAGCGTAACAGAATGCGCTTCCAGCCATTGACGGATGATTCCGGACACATCGGACAATAC
>NZ_JALKFY010000075.1:0-284 GCF_023242985.1 Frankia sp. Mgl5
GGAGCTTGTGTTCGCCGATCTTGATTCCGTTGAACGGCGCATTGAGCGCATTGGCCGCAAAGTAAAAGCGGGGGATAGGGAAGCGAAGCAGGAGCTCGACGTACTGGAGCGCTTGAGAGCGGCTTTCGAAGAGGGCCACCCGGCTCGCAGCGTAGAGTTGGATGAGGAAGAACAGAAGTTGGTGCATGATCTTCATTTGCTCACAATTAAGCCGCTGCTTTATGTGTGCAACGTAGCTGAGGACGGCATTTTAAACGCCGAAGAAAATCCTCACGTGCAGGCTG
>NZ_JALKFY010000076.1:0-284 GCF_023242985.1 Frankia sp. Mgl5
GTTTGGCGGAGGAACGCGGTTTTTTTGTGCGGCAGCATGCAGGGAGAAGCTGTTTTAACAGTGGGGAAAAAGATTTGGCCCCGCCCGGTGGCTTTCGCCAGTTCCGTACGGGGCATCTTTGCCGCGAGAAGATGGCGACGGTGAATCGCCAGGCTGGGATCTGCTTATTTTTGCGTCCACACACGGTTCTTGTTTCGAGTGGGTGGGAATTTGTCCCCTTTGCCCAGTTCGATGATCATCGGGTCCTGGACGCCGGAGCCGGATTCTCCAATCTCCATGTAGAC
>NZ_JALKFY010000077.1:0-283 GCF_023242985.1 Frankia sp. Mgl5
GGAATCATAAGCAAGCTGCCACCAGTCTGGCTCATACTCCATCTGCTGTAGGTCCCGATACATGGTATTCGCTTCCGCTTCTGACCCGTTTTGCTCCCGCCCTTCCCGTATCCGCTGGTCAAAGGTTGATTCCGACACCCGTGCGATCGCATCGATGAAGGCAGCTTCACCTACCTGCGGCAGCGTACGGAATTGAAAGTCGGACGTTTTACCAGGGCTCTGCTCCAAGGTTGTCCGCTCAAAACGGAAGGTTTCTCGTGCAGCAGTAAACCCGTTATGGTGG
>NZ_JALKFY010000078.1:0-283 GCF_023242985.1 Frankia sp. Mgl5
GGTCGGCTATGTGAAAGAGCGGAGCAAGCATCCCGACGCAGACCGTTTAAGCGTCTGTATTGTTGATGCCGGTCAGGGAGAAGACCCGCAGATCGTCTGTGGTGCGCAAAATGTGGCTCAGGGGCAAAAGGTTCCGGTCGCGTTGGTTGGCGCCAAGCTGCCGGGCGGACTGGCGATCAAGCGTTCCAAGCTGCGCGGTGTGGAATCGCAGGGGATGATCTGTTCGGCAAAAGAGCTGGGTTTAAACGATAAGCTGCTCGCCAAAGATCAGCAGGAAGGAATT
>NZ_JALKFY010000079.1:0-282 GCF_023242985.1 Frankia sp. Mgl5
GTCGGATGACGCGCGGTACGTGACCGGCACCGTCGTCCCGGTCGACGCGGGCCAGCTGAACAAGCGGTAACACCCGGAGTGCGCGAAGCGGGTGCGGCGGGTTCGCCGCACCCGCCCGGTCCGAGGGTGCTACGGCGTGAGCAGGTCCAGGGTGCCGAGGTCGCGGATGGCGGCGCACGCGTTTGTGATCATGGAGAGGAACATCCGGTCGGAGTTCTCGGTGGGTTCGTTGGTCGCGTAGACGGAGCCGAGCACGGTGAGTAGTGGTGCCTGTGGGGTTCC